>NZ_JBSHAM010000042.1:0-77101 GCF_053611505.1 Amycolatopsis sp. NPDC054798
GCACCGGGTTCCCTTCGGGGGAGGGAAACCGGCGCCGCCGCCGGTATTTCACGCGCCTACTGCGGGGTCAGCAGGTGCCGTTGTCGGCCCAGACCGACGCGCTGCCGGGCGTTTCGCCCCGCGTCCACCACTTGGCGGACCAGCGATGCCCGTTGTAGGACACCACCGCGCCCGCGTTGTAGGACTGGGAGGTGTTCCACGCCGCCGGGCACGCGGTCGTGGGACCGCCGCCGCCGGAGCAGGCTCCGTTGTCCGTCCAGACGTCCGAGGTGCCGGGCTGCTCGCCCTGCGTCCACCACTTCGCCGTCCAGGTGTGGTTGTTGTACGACACGACCGCGCCGCCGTTGTACACCTTGCCGGTGTCCCACGCCGCTGCCGTGCACTGGTTCGGCGGAGTCGTGGGAGTGGTCGGCGTAGTGGGAGTGGTCGGCGTGGTCGGGGTTGTGGGAGTGGTCGGGGTCGTGGGGGTGGTCGGCGTGGTGGGCGTCGTCGAGGTGGTCGGCGGCGGGCCGGAGCAGCCCTCCGTCGGCGCGGCGAGCCCGTCCACGACGGCGTGGAACAGCGTCGAGTTCGGGTCGAGGTCGTAGAGCGAGAACATCATCGCGCCGCCGAGGCCGTTGCAATGGATGTAATCGGTGCGCGCCTTGATCGACTGCTTCGACGAACCGCCGTAGAAGCTCGTCCCGTCGTAGAACCACGCGGATTGCGTTGTCGGGTCCCAGAACGTGGTCGCCGGGTTGTCGACCACACCGGAGAGTTCCTTGTACATCGCGACCCCGGGCACGTTGCCGCTGAGCGGATGCGGCGCGGACGGCCCGGTCGCGGTCTGGTACAGCCCGTGGTTCGAGCCCGCGGGCACGCCGGTCCAGCCCCGGTAGTAGAACGGGATGCCGAGGGTCAGCTTCGACGCCGGGAACCCGCCGGGGATGCCGTACGCCGGATCGCCTTGCGTGTACGCCTTCATCACCTGGTCGATGGTGTATTTCTCAGTGCCCGGCGGAATGGTCGGGGACGGGTCGTTCGGCGAGGGGTAGAGCGGGTCCTGGAAGTTCGTCGGCCCCGTCTTGTCCCACGCGCCGTGCATGTCGTAGGTCATCGGGTCCGCGAAGTCCATGTACTGGTGGATCTTGTCGGTTTCGATCTTCGCGATCTTGTCCTGGCCGCCGGGCAGGGCGGCCGAGAGCGCGTAGTGCTTGCCCAGCGCGTCCATCTGGGAACGGAACTCGGCGAGCAGCGCGGTGAAGTTCTTGGTGTCGTTCGGGCTGTAGTGGTTGCCGGTGTGCCCGCCGGGGTGCGCCGGGTACTCCCAGTCGATGTCGAACCCGTCGAAGATGTTCGCGGCGGTGCCGGGGCCGCCGAAGCCGCCCGCGGCCGGGATGTTGCCCTTGATGAACATGTCGATGCAGGAGCTGACGAACTTCTTGCGCGAGGCGTCGGTGGCCGCGGCGTCGGAGAAGTACTTCGAGTAGGTCCAGCCGCCGAGCGACAGCAGCACCTTCAGGTTCGGGTGCCGGGCCTTGAGCTCCTGCAGCTGGTGGAAGTTGCCGACGATCGGCATGTTGTAGGTGTCGGCGGTGCCGTCGACGCTGATGTCCGAGCCGAACGACTTCTGGTAGTCGGCGAACTGGTCGCCCGCGCCGTCGCCCGCGTTCGGGTCGTCCTCGCCGCCCGGGTCGGGGGTGGTCGCCTTCGTCGTCTCGAAGCAGGTGAGGTTGTTCGGCTCGATGTTTTCGAAGTCGTAGAGCAGGTAGTCGATGTTGTCGGCGATCTTGTCGACGTTCTTGAGGTAGTACGCGTTCTGGTAAATGCTCCATTGGTCGAAGTAGGCGATGCGCAGCCCGCCCGAGGAGGGCGCGGGCGTCGCGGTGGCCGGGGCGGGCCGGGCCAGGATGGTGAGACCGGCCACGACCACGGCGGCCACGGCGGCGCAGGCCACGGCCAGCGGTCTCAAGGTCCGGTGGGGCATAGGAGTTCTCCCTCGCACAAGCGAAGTCCGCCTGCCGCACCGGAATGCGCGGCAAGCGTCGGACATCGGGTGATCACTGCAGGAGCGGGGGCCGGCCCGCTTCCGAATGTGAACCAGCGCACAGCCGGAGTCAATACTGTGGACTAGACCAATTTCCGGGCCTGGGCGATTTGTGGTGAAGTGTCCGGAAAGGCCCGACGAACGGCCTGTTCCAAGCGGGGCCAGTGGTCCGGACCACTGGTCGGGGCCCGTTCACCCGTACGGGTGTGGCTGACCCGACACCCGTCCCGCGCGGCATCAGCCGGGTCTCAGGAAGATCATGGGTGGCTCACAGCTGCGGAGGAGAGCCTGGCACCATGAGCGCCAACGACCCCGGGAGCACGGCCGAACGATGACCACTACCGAGATCCCGCTCGTCCGCGCGGACGAGCCGGCGCCCGCCCGATCGCCGCACCTGCGTCAGCTCGATTTGTACCGCGTCGTCACCTTCGGCCTGGTCATCCTCATCCACGTGATCGGCTCCACGACCTACCCGCAGGACGTGGTCGCCGACGCGATCCAGACGCCGCTGCACCTGACCCGCGAAGCGTTCTTCGCGCTGACCGCGTTCGTGCTCGTGTTCCAGTACCGGGACCGGCCGGTGCAGCCCGGGAAGTTCTGGCGCAGGCGGTTCCCGCTGGTCGCGATTCCGTACGTGGTCTGGACGGTCGTCTACCGGGTCTACTCGCTGATCGCCTCGGACCAGCCGGTCGGGTCCGTCGGCGCGCAGCTGCGCACGCTCGGGCTCGACCTGCTCACCGGGAACGCCTGGTACCACATGTACTTCATGCTGGTGACGCTGCAGGTGTACCTGCTGTTCCCGTTGCTGGTGAAGCTGATCGGCCTGATCCGCCGCCGTCCGTGGACCGTGCTGGCGTGCTCCGGCGCGATCCAGGTGGCGGTGGCGGTCTTCATGAGCTACCCGCCCGCCGCGCTGGGCTACGGCTTCGTCAGCAAGTTCTTCGCGACTTTCGTCGTCTACCAGTTCTACATGCTGCTCGGCACCGCGGCGGCGGTGCACTTCGAGGCGGTGCACGCCTGGCTGCGCGGGCATTCGCGCTGGGTCCTGCTGGCGATGGCGGGAGGGCTCGTGCTCGCGGAGACCGGCTATTTCGTGAGCGTCCGCTTCGGAGAGTGGCCGGAGATGGCGTCGGACGCCTTCCGCCCGTACCTGATCCCGTGGTTCGTCGCGGTGATCGCCGGGATCTACCTGGCGGGCGCGCGCTGGGCGGAGAGCAGGCAGCGCGGCGGGCGGTTCGTGTCCTGGGCGGTGAACCGGTCGTTCGCGGTGTTCCTGACCCACCCGATCGCGATCGCCTTGCTGGACCCGCTGTTCGTCTTCGTCGGCGACCGGTACGGCGCGCCGTGGACGACGCTGGTGGCGTACCCGGCGACGGTGGCGCTGACCTTCGCGATCGTCGAGGTGCTGCGGCGGCTGCCGTGGAGCAAGGCGCTGACCGGGCGGGCGCGGGTGCCGGTGCGCGGCTAGCCGCCCGGCCAGGTGCGGCGTTTGTCGAGCGGCCGGGCGTAGGAACCGGCCCGGCTGGTGCGCAATCCCAGCGCCACCAGCGATTCCGCGAGCCGGACCGCGGCGGCGACGCCGTCGACCACCGGAACGTCGAGCATCGCCGACATTGTGCGGTCCAGTCCGGTCATCCCGGCGCACCCGAGCACGAGCACCTCGGCTCCGGCGTCGCGGGCCCGCGATCCGGCGGCGAGCAGGGCGGATTCGGTGCGTTCCTCGTCGCGCAATTCCAGCACGCTGAGCCCGGTGCCGACGACCGCGACGCAATTCCGGTCCACCCCGGCGGAGTGCAGGCTGTCCTCGATCAGCCCGCACGTGCGGTCCAGCGTCGTGACCACTCCGTACCGGCGGCCGAGCAGCCCGGCCAGGTGCGCCGCGGCCTCGGTGATGTCGACTACCGGCACATCCAGCAGTTCGCGCGCGCCCTCGCGGCCATGCTCGCCGAAACCGGCGAGGACGACCGCGTCGAACGTTTCCTCGGTGGTGCGCAACAGGTCCAGCACTGCCGCGGCGGACAGGAAGCTGTCCAGCCAGCCCTCGGCCGATTCCGGACCCCACTTCGGCGTCAGCGCGACGATTTCGGTGCCAGGGCTGGCGGCCGCCCGCGCCCCGGCTTCGATCTCCTTCGTCATGGCCTCGGTGGTGTTGCAGTTGGTCACGAGGATCCGCATCAAGCCCTCCGCTGGCGGTACGAAACGGCGTAGTAGAGCAATCCGGCGCTCGCGGTGCCGAGGAACCACGAGTACGGCGCGGCGGGCGCGAAGAACGGCACCAGCGCGATCACCGCGGACAGCACGGCGCACGGGAAGAAGGCGGCCATCGCGCGCGGATTCACCTTGGGATACTTGCCGTCGCGCACGAACAGCTGCTCGACGTCGATCTCGCCGCGGCGGATCAGGTAGTAGTCGACGACCATGATCCCGAACAGCGGCCCGAGAAACGCGCCGAGCCCGCCGAGGAAATAGTTGACCACCACCGGCGACGAGTACAGCTTCCACGGCAGCACGCACAGCGCGGCGACGGCGCTGATCATGCCGCCGACGGTGAACGAGATCCGTTTCGGCCAGATGTTGGCCAGGTCGTAGGCGGGGGAGACGAAGTTCGCGACGATGTTGACACCCATGGTGGCGATGGCGAAGGTCAGCGCGCCGATGATCAGCACCGGCGTGTTGTGCACGCGGGCAAGCAGTTCGGCCGGGTCGGTGATCGCCTCGCCGAACACCTGCAGGCTGCCCGCGGTGACGATCACCGACAGCAGCGCGAACGCCGTCGAGTTCACCGGGAGGCCCCAGAAGTTGCCGCGCCGCACCGTTTTCTGGTCCGGGGCGTTGCGGGAGAAATCGCAGAAGTTGAGCATCAGCGTGCCGTAGGTGGACAGGATCAGCCCGGCCGCGCCGAACCACTGCCGCACCTGCTCGCCGCCGGACAGCTGCCGCGGGCTGCTGGTGAACGAGATGTGCCAGTGGCTCGCGGCGAGGATCCACACCGCGAGCGCGATCATCACGACCCAGATCAGCGGGCCGCACCAGTCCTGGAACTTCCGCACCGCCTCCATGCCGCGGGTCAGCACGAGCGCCTGCACCAGCCACAGCGCCACGAAGCACATCCAGCCGAGCGCGTGCAGGCCGAGGAAACCGTGTTCGGTCAACGGTTTCAGGCCGGGGTCGATCGCCAGCACGAGCAAGGTGATGGCGACGCTGGCGAGGTAGGTCTGGATGCCGTACCAGAAGATCGCGATCACCGCGCGGATGAGCGCGGGCAGGTTCGCGCCGAACGTGCCGAAGCTGATCCGTGCCACTACGGGGAACGGGACGCCGGTGCGCTGCCCGATCCGGCCCATCAGGTTCATCCCGAAGAAGATGACCACGAACCCGAACAGCAGCGCGGTGAACACCTGCCAGGCCGAGAGGCCGAGCACGAACAGCCCGGCGGCGAAGGTGTAGTTGCCGAGGTTGTGCACGTCCGACATCCAGAGCGCGAAGATGTCGTAGACCTTCCAGCGCCGCTCCTTTGCCGGGGCGAGGTCTTCGTTCCACAGCCGGGGGTCGGGTTCGGGCTGGACGGTCGCGCTGGTTTCGGTGGACGGGGCGTGCGTCATCGCAGACCTCCGGTCGACGTGCCGGCAGCTTTGGTATCCCAAACTTGGGATCCCAAATATCGCCCGGTGTAGCTGCTGCGTCAACCCCCTTGCCGATAAACTCTGCGATTGTCCGATGCTGACGAGAGGGGGACGGGTGGGCGTCACGCAGGAGCGGCAGCCGCTCGCGGCGACGCGCGCCCGGGTGCTCGACGAACTGCGGGAGCGGATCCTGACCGGGCGGCTGAAGCCGGGGGACCGGCTGGTCGAACGCGAGCTGGCCGAGGATCTCGGGGTGTCGCGGGTGCCGGTGCGCGAGGCGATCCGCAGCTTGGAAGCCGAGGGGTTCGTCGCCGTGCCGTCGCCCCGGCGGGTGGTGGTGCGGCAGCTGGCTCGGGTGGACGTCGAGGAGCTGTTCGACGTCCGGGAGGCGCTGGAAAGCCTCGCCGCCGCGCGTGCCGCGGAACGGGCCGGGAAGCCGGAGATGCGTCGGCTGGAGCGGCTGCTCGCCGAGTCCGCGCGGGTCACCCAGAGTGGCGACGGCGCACGGATCTCCGAGGTCAACAGCAGGCTGCACGACGAGATCATCGCCATCGCGGGCAACCGGCTGCTGACCACGATGCTGCATCCGCTCGAAGGCCAGCTGCGGTGGCTGACCAGCCAGAACGAGCACTGGGACGAGCTTCTCGACGAGCACCGCCGGCTGGTGGAGGCCATCGGGTCCGGCGACGTGGAACGGGCGCGCGAGTACGCCGCCGAGCACGTCCGGGTGAACCGCGCGGTGACGTTGCGCGATCTGTTCGGCGAAGACGAGCAGGGCGAGCGTCCGGCGGGCTGATCTCTAGTAAGGTGACCCTAACTTCGAGCGGGAGGGGGTCGCCGCGTGGCGCACGTGCAGGGCGAGCCGGAGTGGGTGTCCACAAGGGACGGACGACGGCTGTACGCGATGGTGCTGCCCGGACCCGGGGCCGGGCCGACAGTGGTGTTCGAAGCGGGAGCGGGTGCCAGCCGGTCGTCGTGGGGACTGGTGCAGCCGCTGGCCGGCGAGTTCGCGCGGGCGGTGGTGTACGACCGGTCCGGGCTCGGGCGGAGCGCGCCGGATCCGTCCGGGCGCACGCTGGACCGGATGGCCGACGACCTCGTCGACGTGCTGAGCCACTTCGGGCCGGGACCGTACGTGCTCGTCGGGCACAGCGCCGGGGGACCGATCGTGCGGCTCGCCGCCGCCCGTACCGCCGCGAAGGTGACGGGCCTGGTGCTGGTCGACCCGACTGACGAAGCGGCGGAAGTGCTGTTCTCGCCCCGATTCCGCAGTGCCGAACGGGCTTTCCTGCGTACTGGCCGGATCCTCGCGGCGACCGGATTGCTGAAGTTCTTGTACCGGCCCATGTTGCGTGCCGCTCCGGAGGACGTCCGGCGCGATCTAGTGCGAGAAGGCTTTACGCCACAAGTGCTGCGCACGCAGACCGAACAGGCGCGCACCTTCCTGGACGAGCTGGCGGCCTGGCGGGCGAACCCGCCCGCCCTCGGCGATTATCCGGTGACGGTCGTGTCCGGCGGGCGCCCCGGGGACGGGATGAACGCCGCGGTGCGCGCGGAGGCGAATGCCGCGCACGCGCAACGGGTTTCGGCGGGCGGACGGCACCGGATCGCGGAAAAGTCCGGGCATCTGGTGCCGGTCACCGAACCCGAAGCGGTGGCGGACGAGATCCGCCGGTTGCTCAGCTGACGGCGTCGCTCCACGTCTCGACGAACTTCGGGAACGTCTTGCCGACCGTCTCCGGGTTCTCGACCAGCACTCCGGGCACGCGCAGGCCGAGCACCGCGGCGGCCATGACCAGCCGGTGGTCCTCGTAAGTGTGGAAAACGCCGCCGTGCATCGGAGCCGGGGTGATTTCCAGGCCGTCCTCGAGTTCGGTGACGCCCGCGCCCAGGCCGGACAGCTCGGTGGCCAGCGCGGTCAGCCGGTCGGTCTCGTGGCCGCGCAGGTGCGCGACGCCGGTGATGCTCGACGGGCTCTCGGCGAAGCACAGCATCGCCGCGATGACCGGGGTCAGCTCGCCGACCTCGTGCAGGTCGAGGTCGATGCCGGGGAACGCGCCGCCGCCGGTGACGGACAGGCCGGTGTCGTCCAGCGTCGCCTTCGCGCCCAGTTCGGTCACCAGGCCGCGCAGCCAGTCGCCCGGCTGCGTGGTCTGCTTCGGCCAGCCGTGCACCCGGACCGTCCCGCCGCCGACCACCGCGGCGGCCACGAACGGGGCCGCGGTGGACAGATCCGGCTCCACGACGTACTCCGGACAGGACAGTTTCGCTGGCGCCACATGGAATTCCGTGGCGGAACGCTCCACGGTGGCCCCGAACCGGCGCAGCATGTCGAGCGTCATCGCGATGTGCGGTTCGCTCGGCGGGGCGCCGCCGACCAGCCGCACCGTCACGCCCTGGTCGAACGCCGGACCGGCGAGCAGCAGCGCGGACAGGAACTGGCTGGAGGCCGACGAATCGAGATCCACCCGGCCGCCGCGCAGCCCGCCGGTGCCGTGCACGGTGAACGGCGGCGCGCCGCGTCCGCCGTCGTCGATCCGCGCGCCGAGCTTGCGCAGCGCGGCCAGCAGCGGGTCGATCGGGCGGCGGCGGATCGCCTCGTCCCCGTCGAACTCGACCGAGACGTCGCCGAGCGTGGCGAGGGCGGGCGTGAACCGGGCGACAGTGCCGGCGTTGCCGAGGGTGACGGCCGCTTCGTCGCCGCGGCCGCTGATGGTGCCGAGCGGGTGCACGAGAAAGCCGTCGATGGTTTCTTCCGACCGCGCGCCCAGCGAAGCGAGCGCGCCGAGCATCAGCCGGGTGTCGCGCGAATCGAGCGGATGGCGCACCCGGGTGGGCGCGCTCGCGAGCGCGGCGAGCACGTAGGCCCGGTTGGTGATCGACTTCGATCCGGGGACGCGCACCGCGGCGTCCAGCGAGGCGCCCGCGACGGGGGCGGTCCAGTGGTCATCGCGGATGTTCGTCACGCCGCGAAGCCTAGCGCGGGACGGGTGAACCGATTCCGCCGCGCCGGGAAGAGGCGTCGGCGAGCGATCTGCCGGGAGTGGGATATGCTGGCGGCCCGTGGGACTTCAGTCGCGGGCTACCAAGTATGTCTTTGTCACCGGAGGCGTTGCCTCCTCTCTGGGTAAGGGTCTGACGGCGTCCAGCCTCGGACAGCTGCTCACTTCGCGCGGACTTCGCGTCACGATGCAGAAGCTCGACCCGTACCTCAATGTCGACCCCGGGACGATGAACCCGTTCCAGCACGGCGAGGTGTTCGTCACCGACGACGGAGCCGAGACCGATCTCGACATCGGGCACTACGAGCGCTTTCTCGACCGCTCTCTCGACGGCAAGGCGAACGTCACCACCGGACAGGTGTACTCGGAGGTGATCGCCAAGGAACGCCGCGGCGAGTACCTCGGCGACACCGTCCAGGTGATTCCGCACATCACCGACGAGATCAAGGCGCGGATCACCGCCGCGGCCGGGCCGGACGAGAACGGCGTCGCGCCGGACGTGGTGATCACCGAGGTCGGCGGCACGGTCGGCGACATCGAGTCGCTGCCGTTCCTCGAGGCGTGCCGCCAGGTGCGCCACGACGTCGGCCGCGACCAGTGCTTCTTCCTGCACGTGTCGCTGGTGCCGTACCTCGCCCCCTCGGGCGAGCTCAAGACCAAGCCGACCCAGCATTCGGTCGCCGCGCTGCGCAACATCGGCATCCAGCCGGACGCCCTGGTGTGCCGCGCGGACCGGGAGATCCCGGACGACCTCAAGCGCAAGATCGGCCTGATGTGCGACGTCGACACCGAGGCGGTCATCGCCTGCCCGGACGCACGCTCGATCTACGACATCCCGAAGGTGCTGCACGGCGAGGCGCTCGACGCCTACGTGGTGCGCCGGCTGGGCCTGCCGTTCCGCGACGTCGACTGGACGGTGTGGGGCGACCTGCTCGACCGCGTGCACAACCCGAGCGAGATCGTCCGGGTCGCGGTGGTGGGCAAGTACATCGACCTGCCCGACGCGTACCTCTCGGTCACCGAGGCGCTGCGCGCGGGCGGGTTCGCGCACCGCGCCAAGGTCGAGATCGTCTGGGTGGCCTCGGACGACGCGCAGACCGAATCCGGCGCGGCCTCCGTGCTGTCCGATGTGGACGGTGTGCTGATCCCGGGCGGGTTCGGCATCCGCGGCATCGAGGGCAAGGTCGGTGCGATCCAGTACGCGCGCACGCACGGCGTGCCGCTGCTCGGGCTGTGTCTCGGCCTGCAGTGCATGGTCATCGAGAGCGCCCGGAACCTCGCGGGCATCGAGGACGCGAACTCCGCCGAGTTCGACGAGAACACCAAGCACGCGGTGATCTCGACCATGGCCGACCAGCGCGACGTCGTCGCGGGCGAGCGCGACATGGGCGGCACGATGCGGCTCGGCGCGTACCCGGCGAAGCTCAAGGCCGGTTCGCAGGTGGCCAAGGCGTACGGCACCACCGAGGTGTCCGAGCGGCACCGGCACCGCTACGAGGTGAACAACGCCTACCGCAAGCAGATCGGCGACGCGGGCCTGGTCTTCTCCGGCACCTCGCCGGACGACCGCCTGGTCGAGTTCGTCGAACTGCCCGCGGACGTGCACCCGTTCTTCGTGGGCACCCAGGCGCACCCCGAGCTGAAGAGCCGCCCGACCCGGCCGCACCCGCTGTTCAGCGCCTTCGTGAAGGCCGTCGTGGACCGCAAGGTCGCCGAACGGCTCCCGGTCGAACTGCCCGAGACGCCCGTGGCGGCTCGGTGAGCGCGCCCGGCACGCACGAGTTTTCCGTCGCCGCCAGCACGGTCGTCCACGTGGGACGCGTCGTCGGCCTCCGGGTCGACGACGTCGTGATGCCGGACGGGGAAACCGCCAAGCGCGAGGTGGTCGAACACCTCGGCGCGGTGGTGATCGCGGCGCTCGACAGCGAGGACAACGTCACGCTCGTCCACCAGTACCGGCATCCGCTCGGGCGCCGGCTGTGGGAGCTGCCCGCCGGGCTGATCGACCACCCGGGGGAGGAGCCGGTCGAGGCGGCGAAGCGCGAGCTGGCCGAGGAATCCGGGCTCGCGGCGGCCAGCTGGGAGACGCTGGTCGACGTCGCGGCCTCGCCCGGGTTCACCGACGAGGTGGTGCGGGTCTTCCTCGCGCGCGGTCTGTCCGAAGTGGACCGTGACGTGCTCGGCGAGGAGGAGGCCGACCTGGTGGTGCGGAAGTTCCCGCTCGCCGAGGCGGTCCGGATGGCATTGGCGGGCGAACTGGTCAACGGGGCGACCGTCTCGGGAGTGCTCGCCGCGCACGCGGTGCTGGCCGGGGCGGCGAAGACCCGCCCGGCCGATGCGCCGTGGCAGGACCGGCCGACACGGTTCGCGCGCCGACTGGCCGAGGGCTGATTTCCCGGTTCTGTCGGTGCGCCGTCCTAGAGTGGCGGCGTGAATGATGCGGGTGTCGAGGTGCGGGGCGCGATAGCCACGTACCTCGACCACCTCGTCGTCGAACGCGGCACCGCCCGCAACACCCTCGACAGCTACTCCCGCGACCTCCGCCGTTATGCCGCGCATCTGGAAGCGGCGGGGGTCGTGCGGCTGACCGAGGTCACGCCCGCGCACGTCACGTCGTTCGGCGCCGCGCTGCGCGAGGGCGACGAGGAACACCAGCCGCTGGCGGCGTCGTCGGCCGCGCGGGCGCTGGTCGCGGTCCGGGGCCTGCACAAGTTCGCGCACGCCGACGGTCTCACCGAACACGACCCGGCCCGCGACGTCCGCCCGCCGGCCGCGGCGAAACGGCTGCCCAAGGCGTTGCCGGTCGCGGACGTGCTCAAGCTGCTCGACACCCCGCCGCCGGACGGGGAACGCGCCTTGCGCGACCGCGCGCTGCTGGAGCTGCTGTACTCGACCGGAGCCCGGATCTCCGAGGCGGTCGGGCTCGATGTGGACGACGTGGACGACAACGAGCGCACCGTCCTGCTCGACGGCAAGGGCGGCAAGCAACGCCTGGTGCCGATCGGCCGTCCCGCGCTCGAAGCGCTCGACGCGTACCTGGTCCGCGCCCGTCCCGCGCTCGCCGCGAACGGCAGGGGCACCTCGGCGATCTTCCTCAACGCCCGCGGCAGCCGGCTTTCCCGCCAAAGCGCGTGGCAGGTGCTCAAGGACACCGCCGAGCGGGCCGGGATCACCGCCGCGGTCTCGCCGCACACCCTGCGCCACTCGTTCGCGACCCACCTGCTGGAGGGCGGCGCGGACGTCCGCGTGGTGCAGGAACTGCTCGGCCACGCCTCGGTGACCACGACCCAGGTCTACACGCTCGTGACGGTCACGACGCTGCGCGAGGTCTACGCCACCGCGCATCCGCGCGCGCTCGGCTGACCGCGGACCGGGCCCGAGGGCCTTCCCACGCTGCGGTGACTCGCCCCGTGCGGCCCGGCGCGGCGCTTTGCCGGGGCTCCGGAATCACGCATAGGCTGCCGGAGACCCCGCCGAACAAGGAGCTTTCGCGCCATGTCGACACCGACCCCGAACCAGCCGGAGGACCCGGCAGCGTCCGCCGGGCCAGCTGGGCCGGCCGTGTCCGCCGCGTCCGCCGGGCCGGAAGCGTCCGCTGGGTCCGCAGTGTCCGCCAGTTCCGCCGGTTCCTCCGGTTCGGCCGCGGCGAACCTCGAGCACGCGCGGATCGCCACCCCGGCGGACCACGAGGGCGACGAGCCGGAACGCCCGCTGACCCGCGCCGAACGCGCCCGGATGCGGGCGAAGGAGCGCGCGGAGAGCGGGATCGGGCCGACCGGGCGGCCGCTGCGCGAGATCCCCGAGCCGCCGCCGCTGGAACGGCACGGCCCGGCGAAGGTGCTCGCCATGTGCAACCAGAAGGGCGGGGTCGGCAAGACCACGTCCACGATCAACCTCGGCGCCGCGCTCGCCGAATGCGGCCGCCGCGTGCTGCTGGTCGACTTCGACCCCCAAGGCGCGCTGTCGGTCGGGCTCGGCATCCAGCCGCACGAACTGGACCAGACGGTCTACAACGTCATCATGGAGCGCTCGGTGCAGATCGAGAACGTGCTCCGCAAAACCCGCGTCGACGGCGTTGACCTGCTGCCGAGCAACATCGACCTGTCCGCGGCGGAGGTCCAGCTCGTCGCAGAGGTAGGGCGCGAGCACACGTTGTTACGGGTCCTTCGTCCGGTGATGAACGACTACGACTATGTTCTTGTCGACTGCCAGCCCTCGCTCGGCCTGTTGACGGTGAACGCATTGACCGCCGCGGACGGTGTGATCATCCCCCTGGAGTGCGAGTTCTTCAGTCTGCGAGGCGTCGCGCTCCTGATCGACACGATCGAGAAGGTGCAGGAACGCCTCAACCCCAAACTGGACATCACGGGGATTCTCGCCACGATGTACGACCCGAGAACCCTGCACTCGAAGGAGGTCATGGCTCGCGTGGTCGAGGCATTCGGCGACACCGTGTTCGACACGGTGATCAACCGCACCGTGCGGTTCCCCGAGACGACGGTCGCGGGCGAGCCCATCACGACCTGGGCCCCCAAATCCGCCGGCGCCGCGGCTTACCGCGCGCTGGCCCGCGAGGTGATCGCTCGGTGAGCAGGCGCGCTTCCCTGCCCGGAGCGTCGGAACTCTTCCGCCTCACCTCCAGCCCGGCGACCCCCGCGCTCGAACGCCCCGCCGTGCCCGCTCCCGCGGAACCGGTGAACCGCGGCAAGCCCGCGGGCGGCGCGGAAGCCGACCAGCTGGCCCGCAACGCGGCGCGCAGCGGATCCGGGCGCACCAAGCACGACGCGAAGATCACCGTCTACGTCTCCGGCGACGAACTGCTCGCGATGGAGCAGGCCCGGCTGAACCTCCGGGCCAAGCACGACCTGGTGGTCGACCGCGGCAGGCTGGTCCGCGAGGCGGTCGCCGTGCTGCTCGCCGACTTCGACCAGCGCGGCGAGGAGTCCGTGCTGGTGCAGCGATTGCGGGCGAGCGGCGAGGACGGCGGAACCGAGGGCTGATGGACGAACCGGCATCGGCCGAGCTGCCGGAGCCGGAAGCGGCAGCCACGGACAACACAGCAGACGCCGCAGACACAGCGGGCCCGGAAGCCCCCGCAGCCTCGGAGGCCCCGGACGACGGGGAGAACGCGGCCGCGGAAGGTCCGGGGGAGACGGCTGCTCCGGCGGCCGCGGAACCTCCCGGGGACGCCGAGCCCGCTCCGGCCGAGCACGAGACCGTGCACGGCGGCACCATCCCCGAGGGATACGCCGCCGACGAAGGCTCCTCGAAGTTCAAGGTGCGGCTGCAGAACTTCGAGGGCCCGTTCGACCTGCTGCTGCAGCTGATCTCGCAGCACCAGCTGGACGTCACCGAGGTCGCACTGCACACGGTCACCGACGACTTCATCGCCTACACCCGCGCGCTCGGCCCGGACTGGAACCTCGACGAGACCACCGAGTTCCTGGTGATCGCCGCGACCCTCCTCGACCTCAAGGCCGCCCGGCTGCTGCCCTCGGCCGAGGTCGAGAACGAGGACGACCTGGCTTTGCTGGAAGCCCGCGACGTGCTGTTCGCGCGGATGCTGCAGTACCGCGCGTACAAGCAGGTGGCCGCGCTGTTCGGCGAGCTGGAGGAAGGCGCGCTGCGGCGGTACCCGCGGTCGGTCGCGCTGGAGGAGCGGTACCTCGGGCTGCTGCCGGAGGTGATGCTGGGCGTCACGCCGGAACGGTTCGCGGAGATCGCGGTCGCGGTGTTCCGGCCGAAACCGCCGCCGCAGGTGTCGATCGCGCACATCCACATGGGACGCGTGTCGGTGCGCGAGCACGCCGCGCTGCTGCGGCTGAAGCTCGCCGAGGCCGGGCAGGCGACGTTCAAGGAACTGACCTCGGACTGCGAGCACACGGTGGAGGTCGTGGCCCGGTTCCTCGCGCTGCTGGAGCTGTACCGCGAATCGTCGGTGGAGTTCGAGCAGCTGGAGGCACTGGCGGAACTGCACGTCCGCTGGACCGGCGGCAGCGTGGCCGAGGCGTCTGTCGCCGCCGAGCAGGACCGCGCTGCGGCCGAGGAGGAGGAATACGGGTGAGCACGGAAGACGACCGCGCACCGGCGGCGGAGGATGCTCCGGTGGCTCCTGCCGCATCGGCGGGCGAGGAAGCTCCGGCGGCTCCGGCGGAAGAGGTTCAGGCCGAGGCCGAACAAGCCGGAGCCGACCCGGTCGAGGCGGACGAGACCGCGCCGGAAACCGCGCCGCAGCCGGAAAACGAGGCCGAGGCGGAGCCCGTCGACGCCGTCGAGCCGGAACCGGCACCGGAAGCCGAAGCCGCGGAGCCGGCCGAAACCGAGCCGGAAACCGCTGAAGCCGCACCGGAAACCGACGGCGCCCCCGATGCCGCGCCGGAAGCCGGGCCGTCCGACGACGAAGGCCTGGTCGCCGTCGACAGCGGACTGCCCAGCGTCGAGGACGACGAGGCCCTGGAAGCCGCTCTCGAAGCGCTGCTGCTCGTCGTGGACTCGCCGATCGCGGAGGATTCCCTCGCCGAAACGCTGGACCAGCCGGTCGCCAGGGTGACCGTCGCGCTGCGGACGATGGCGCAGAAGTTCACCGAGCGGGCCAGCGGGATCGACCTGCGGCGCGTCGGCGAAGGGTGGCGGTTCTACACTAGGGACACCTACGCCCCGTTCGTGGAGAAGCTCCTGCTGGACGGCCAGCGGTCGAAGCTGACCAGGGCCGCGCTGGAGAGCCTCGCCGTGATCGCGTACCGGCAGCCGGTCACCCGGGCCCGGGTCGCCGCGGTGCGCGGGGTGAACGTGGACGGCGTGATCCGGACCCTGCTGGCGCGGGGGCTCATCGAAGAGATGGGCACCGACCCGGAGACCACGGGCACGCTGTACGTGACGACCGAGCTGTTCCTGGAGCGACTGGGGCTGTCGTCGCTGAACGACCTTCCCCCGATCGCTCCGCTGCTACCCGAAGTGGACACCATCGATGACATCTGAGCAACACCCCGACGGCATCCGCCTGCAGAAGGTCCTGTCGCAGGCGGGCGTGGCGTCGCGCCGGGCCGCCGAGGACCTGATCGCGGCAGGCCGGGTGGAGGTGGACGGCGAGGTCGTCACCGAGCTGGGCCGCCGCGTGCACCCGGACGAGGCGGTGATCCACGTCGACGGCACGCGGGTCAACCTCCGCGACGACCTGGTGTACCTCGCGTTCAACAAGCCCAAGGGCGTGCACTCGACGATGTCGGACGACCGGGGCCGCCCGTGCGTCGGCGACTACCTGCGCGGCCGGTGGGAGGAGACACCGGGCGTCGTGCACGTCGGGCGGCTCGACGAGAACACCGAGGGCCTGCTGCTGCTCACCAACGACGGCGACCTCGGGCACCGGCTGATGCACCCGTCCTACCGCGTGCTCAAGACGTACTTCGCCGAGGTCGAAGGACTGGTGCCGCGCGGGCTGGGCAAGGAGCTGCGCGCGGGCTGGGAGCTGCCGGACGGGATCGTGAAGGTCGACCAGTTCCGGGTCAAGGACATGCATTCCGGCCGGAGCATGATCGAGCTGGTGATCCACGAGGGACGCAAGCACATCGTGCGCAGGCTGATGGCGGCCACCGGGCATCCGGTGCGCAAGCTGGTGCGCACCGCGGTCGGCGACGTGCAGCTGGGCAACCAGCGCCAAGGCACGATCCGCAGGCTGAACCGCGGCGAGGTCGGCGCGCTGTACCGCACCGTGGGACTCTGACCGGTTCCCCACTTTCGGCCCTGATGCCGGGCACCGGCGGCCGGGTTGAGTTGTCGGCACCCGACGACGACTCTGGAGGGCGACGGGAATGCGTGTGCTGACAGGGCTGTGCGCCGCCGCGGTGCTGGCCGCGGGAATGGCGGTGCCGGCGGCCGCGACGGCCGCACCGGCGAGAACCGGGACCGAACCGCAGTACGACTACGCCGGGGCGATCCGCGAAACAGTGTGGGTCGACCTCGGCCGGGACGGCGACGGGGACGGCGTCCCGGACCGGGTCGCCGCGGACATCGTGCGGCCGAAGGAACCGGCCGCGGCGGGCAAGAAGATCCCGGTGATCATGGACGCCAGCCCGTACTACTCCTCGGTGGGGCGCGGCAACGAAACCCAGTTCAAGACGTACGACGACCAGGGCCGCCCGGTCGGCTTCCCGCTGTTCTACGACAACTACTTCGTCCCGCGCGGGTACGCGACGGTGCTCGTGGACCTGGCGGGCACCAACCGGTCGACCGGATGCGTGGACGTCGGCGGCAACTCGGACGTCCAGTCGGCCAAGAAGGTCGTCGACTGGCTGAACGGCCGCGCGACCGGCTACACCGCGAAAACCGGCGGCACGACGATGTCGGCGAGCTGGAGCGACGGCGGCGTCGGGATGATCGGGAAGTCCTACGACGGCACCATCGCCAACGGCGTCGCCTCGACCGGCGTCGAAGGCCTCAAGACCATCGTGCCGATCTCCGCGATCAGCTCCTGGTACGACTACTACCGCTCGGACGGCGCGTCGTTCGGCTTCAACCCGGACGGTCTCGCGCAGACCGTCGAGCGCCGCAACGGCGGCCAGGACTGCTCGGCGCAGAACCGGAAACTCGCCCAGGGCGCGACCGAGAACGGCGACTACGGCCCGCTGTGGGCGGAGCGCGACTACGTGGCGAACGCGAAGAACGTGCGCGCCAGCGTGTTCATCTCGCACGGCGTGAACGACCTGAACGTCATGCCGATCAACTACGGGCAATGGTGGGACGCGCTCGCCGCGAAGGGCGTGCAGCGCAAGATCTGGCTCGCGCAGACCGGCCACGTCGACCCGTTCGACTACCGGCGCGCCGAGTGGGTCGACACCCTGCACCGGTGGTTCGACCACTACCTGATGGGCATCGACAACGGCATCGAGAAGGAACCGATGGCGACTGTCGAGCGGCAGCCGGACCAGTGGGCCAACGAAGCGACCTACCCGGCCCCGGGCACGAAGGCGACAGTGTTGCGTCCGCAGCCGGGCCGTACCGCGGGCGTCGGCACGCTCGGCACCGCGGGCAGCCGAGGCACCGCGTCGTTCACCGACAACCCGAAGGTGGGGGAGAACGAGTGGGCGGCGAATCCGTCGGCCACGTCAGCGAACCGTGTCCTCTACAGCACCGGCGCGCTCTCTTCGCCAGTGCAGGTCTCGGGCACCTCGTCGATCACCGTGACGGCCACGCCGAGCACCTCAAGCGCGCGCCTGTCGGCAATGCTGGTCGACTACGGCCCAGCGACGATCCGCAACTTCTCCGGCCCCGGCGAAGGAATCGTCACCGGCACGGACCGCACCTGCTGGGGTTCGAGCACGGACGGCGACAGCGCTTGCTACAAGGTGACCAGCGCGGACACGAAGAACGTGGACTACACGATCATCAGCCGAGGCTGGGCGGATCTGGCGAATTACCAGTCGCTGAGCCGGGAAGCGCGGCTCACGCCGGGCAAGGCGTACACGATGACGTTCCGTCTCGCGAGCACGGACCACATCGTCCCTGCCGGACACCGTCTGGCGCTGGTGATCGGCGGGACTGACAACGGCTTCGTCACCGCGCCCGCGAACCCGCCGAAGCTGACCATCGACCTGGCCAAGACCTCGGCCCAGGTTCCGCTGGTCGGCACCGTCCCGGCTCGTCCGTGGACGGGATCCATCTCAGCAGGACCGCTGGCGCACGTTCCCGCGGCGGCGCGCTTCGACCTGCGCTGACAAAGGGTCTGTGAGGGGAACCCTGAGGGAATCTGATTCCCTCAGGGTTCCCCTCGCGGCTTTGATCGCGATACTTACCGGGTCCGGAGAAGGATGTGGTGACGTCCTGATGGCCAAGTTCCGCTGCGTGTGCGACTACGTCATCTCCACGAGCGGCGAAATCCCCAACCCGCTCGAGTGGAAAGTCATCTCCGACCAGAAATTCGACGAATTCGAGGGAATGGTCGACGCCGAAGCCGTCTACCTAGCGGGCACCTCGATGTTCCGCTGCCCTCAGTGCGGATGCCTGTGGGTGTTCTGGAACGGCTTCGCCGAACCTCCGGAATGCTATGCACCGCAACCCATCCCCGAGGGAACCGACGGCAGCTGACTGAACAGCGGTCAAGCCCAGCCCCGCCTGCCCAACCGCAGCCCGCGCACCCAACCCCGCCAGCGCCCCCACGCAACGCTCTTGCGAAAGCGAAACCGCCGCCTACCCAGCAGCAACAGACTCCTTAGCCGCAGCCTTCCGCTGCAACGCCTTCGCCACCGGCTCCACCACCCGAGCCGCTGTCGGCCCAAGAATCGCCATCAACAACACATAAGCCGTAGCCAACGCAGCCAACTCCCCGTCAACCGCCCCGGCAGTCACCGCCAACCCGGCGATGACGATCGAAAACTCACCCCGAGCCACCAACGCCGCCCCGGCCCGAGCCCGTCCGAGCCGCCCGATCTTCTGCCGCCGAGCAGCCCACCACCCAGTAGCCACCTTCGTCAGCGTCGTCACCACAGCGAGCACCGCCGCCCACCCCAGCACCGGCGGGATCGACGCGGGATTCGTATTCAACCCGAACACCACGAAGAACATCGCCGCGAACAAGTCCCGCAACGGCTCCAGCAACCGAGTCGCGTTATGCGCGGTAGACCCGGACACCGCGATCCCCAACAGGAACGCCCCGACCGCCGCCGAAACCTGCAGCGCCGACGCGATCCCGGCCACCAGCAGCGCCGCGCCGAGGATCTTCAGCAGGAACACTTCCCGGTCGTCGCTGTCCACCAGCGCCGAGACATACCGGCCGAACTTCAGCGCGATCACCAGCACCACAGTGATCACCAGCAGCGAAATCCCGACCGCTTCCAGCCCGCCGAGCAGGCTCACCCCGCCCAGGATCGCGGTGAGGATCGGCAGGTACAGCGCCATCACGAGGTCCTCGAACACGAGGATCGACAGCACCACCGGCGTTTCGCGGTTGCCGAGCCGGCCCAGGTCGCCGAGGACCTTCGCGATGATGCCGGACGACGAGATGTACGTGACGCCCGCCATGACGATCGCGCCGATCGGGCCCCAGCCCAGGATCAGCGCGACGATCGCGCCGGGAGCCGCGTTGAGCACGATGTCCACCAGGCCCGCGGTCCACGACCGCCGCATGCCGGTGAACAGTTCCGCCGCGGAGTACTCCAGGCCGAGCAGCAACAGCAGCAGCACCACGCCGATTTCGCTGGCGAGGTGGGCGAAATCGCCGATGTCGGCGAGCGGGATCAGGCCGCCGGAGCCGAAGCACAGGCCGCCGAGCAGGTACAGGGGGATGGGGGAGAGGCCGATCCGGCCGGCGAGCCTGCCCAGCACGCCGAGCACGAAGAAGACCGCGCCGAGTTCGACCAGGGAGAGTGCGGTGTGATCCATCAGCCGTGCTTGAGGATCTTGGCGGCGGCTTCCAGCCCCTCGGACGTGCCGACCACGACGAGCAGGTCGCCCGCGGTGAAGAGGAAGTCCGGGGTCGGCGACGGGTGCACCTGGCCGGCCCGCATCACCGCGACGATCGAGACGCTGGTGCGCGTGCGCATCGCGGTGTCGCCGAGCGAACGGCCGTCGAACGGGCTGTCCGCGGTGATCGGCAGCTGCTTGGTGTTGATGCCCGGCAGCTCGCGGTGCTCCTCGTTCAGCTGCGCCACGAGCTGGGGCGCGCCGAGCAGGTTCGAGAGCGCGCCCGCCTCCTCCGCGGTCAGCGGCAGCGAAGCGAGGCAGGCGTCCGGATCGTCTGATTTGGAGACGATCAGCTCGATCTTGCCGTCCCGCTGGGTGACGACGCCGATGCGACGTCCCGCGCGGGTGGCGAAGTCCTTGCGGACACCGATTCCGGGGAGAGGGGTGACTTCGACGTTCACGTCCGCCACGGTAACTCATTGTCCGTTTCGCGGAGTTAGCCCAGCAGGAACAAGATCGAGGTGGCCGCCATCAGCGCGGCCGTCGCGCCGTGGACGCCGTAGGCCATTCCCTTCTTTCCCTTGTGCCGCAAGATGATCAGCATGTCGCAAAGCGGCATCACGGTCGCGGCGAGCAGCAGCCAGCCGACCAGGTGCGGGCTGCCCGCGAGCATCGCGGCGCAGAGCATCAGCCCGGCTCCGAGGTCGCGGTTGCCCTTGATCTCGAAGAACGCCGTCGATCCGGCCGGGATCGTGCGCAGGCCGAACGTGGCGGCGCTCTTCGCCGGGGCGAACAGGTAGCCGAACCCGACGTAGATGATGCCGAGCGCGGGCACGCAGGCGAGGACGTAAGCGGCGATGAGCATGGGAACCCCCGTGAGTTAGCAGCGCTAGGAACAAGTGCAACGCTAACTTAGCGCCGCTAGGTTGTCTAGCATCGAATGAACCCGTTCTGCGGTACCGGTTCGCTCCGCCGGCCCGCTTCGCCGGGGACACCGCCTGAGGTGCCGCGACGGGCGGCGGGCAGAATGAACCGGACCGGGTGTGCGGGACGAGCGTGAGGAGAGCATTGGTGACGGGAGCCCTACGTGGGGTGGTCGCGCTGGACGGCCCGTCGGGAACCGGCAAGACGACGGTGGCGCGCAAGCTCGCCGGCCGGCTGAGCGCCCGCTACCTCGACACCGGCGCGATGTACCGCGTCGTCACGCTGGCCGCGCTGCGGGCCGGGATCGACCTCGCCGACGAACACGCCGTCGGCGCTCTCGCGCACGACGTCGACTTCACCCTCGGCACCGACCCGGAGCGGCCCGACGTCCGGCTGGCCGGCGAGGACGTGGCCGCCGAGATCCGCGGTCCCGAGGTGACCGGCGCGGTTTCGCCGGTGTCGGCGGTGCCGCAGGTGCGCGAGGTGCTGGTCTCCCGCCAGCGCCGGATCATCGCCGACGCGATCGAGGACGACGGCGGGATCGTGGTGGAGGGCCGCGACATCGGCACCACCGTCGCGCCGGACTCGCCGCTCAAGATCTACCTCACCGCCTCGGCCGAGGTCCGCGCCGCGCGGCGGAACACCCAGGACTCCGCGGCGGGCCGGGCCACCAGCGTCGAATCCGCGCGGGAATCGGTGGAGCGCCGCGACCGGATCGACTCCACCCGCGCCGCCTCGCCGCTGCGCGCGGCCGGGGACGCGGTCCAGGTGGACACCTCCGAGCTGACGATCGACCAGGTGATCGTCGCGCTGGCCGAACTCGCCCGCGGCCGGGGCCTGCTCGGCGACTGCCCGGCCGAACCGGCCGCCGCCGAGGCCGGGGTCAGCCGGTGAGCGGCGCGCTCCCCGAAGGGGCGAACGGCCTCCTGCTCGACATCGGCCGGACGGCGGGCCGGTATTATCTGCGTCCGGCGTTCCGGATCCGGGTGCACGGCCGGGACCGGGTGCCCGCCGACGGGCCGCTCGTGGTGATCTCGAACCACAGCTCGAACGTCGATCCGCAGCTCGTGATCGGAATGCTTCCGCGGCGCAGCGCGTTCCTGGCCAAGGCCGAGCTGTTCAAGGGGATCGGAGGCCGGTTCCTGCGGGCGATCGGCCAGATCCCGGTCCGCCGGGGCGAGATCGACCGGACGCCGCTGACCACGGCGGTCGGAGTGCTCAAGGCGGGCGGGGCGGTCGGCATCTTCCCGGAAGGCACCCGGGGCGAGGGCGACGTCGGGGCCGCCGAACGCGGCGCGGCGTGGCTCGTGCGCGCGTCGGGGGCCACGGTGCTGCCGATCGCGATCCGCGGGACGCGCAAACCGGCTGACGGCAAGCGCCGCTGGCGCCCGCGCGTGGACCTCCTCTTCGGGGAGCCGTTCGCGCTGAAGGTCGGTCCGGGCCGCAAGGGCCTTGACCAGGGCACCGAAGAGCTGCGCACGCAGCTCGCGGCGCTCGTGCAGGCTTTGGACGACTGGCGCGGCGAACACGGGTTCGCCACGCCGTAGGCGAAGTTGGGAAACGATGACAGGGTTTGACGCCGCCGACAGCTCGGTGGACGGTCTCGGCGAGATCGACGGAACGTGGGCCGACGAGTCCGAGTTCGCCGCGCTCGACGCGAAGATCGAGGCCGAGGAGGCGGACGGCCGGGCGGCCGCCGCGCAGCCGGTGCTCGCCGTGGTGGGGCGGCCGAACGTGGGCAAGTCCACGCTGGTCAACCGCATCCTCGGCCGCCGGGAAGCGGTCGTGCAGGACGTGCCGGGCGTGACGCGCGACCGGGTCGCCTACGACGCGTTCTGGGCCGGCCGCCGGTTCACGCTCGTCGACACCGGCGGCTGGGAGCCCGACGCCACCGGCCTGCAGGCCTCGGTCGCGCAGCAGGCCGAGATGGCCATGCAGACCGCGGACGCGGTGCTGCTGGTGATCGACGCGACGGTCGGGGCCACGGCCACCGACGAGGCCGTCGCGCGCGTGCTCCGCCGCTCGAAGAAGCCGGTGCTGCTGGCCGCGAACAAGGTGGACGACGACCGGCTGCTGGCCGACACCGCGTCGCTGTGGTCGCTGGGCCTCGGCGAACCGCACCCGGTCAGCGCGCTGCACGGGCGCAGCTCCGGCGACCTGCTCGACGCCGTCATGGCCGCGCTGCCCGAGGCCCCGCGCGAAGCGGGCACGGTGACCGCCGGGCCGCGGCGCGTCGCGCTGGTCGGCAAGCCGAACGTCGGCAAGTCCAGCCTGCTCAACCGGCTTTCCGGCGAGCAGCGCTCGGTGGTCGACTCGGTCGCGGGCACCACGGTCGACCCGGTCGACTCGCTGGTCGAGCTGGACGGCGAGGTCTGGCGGTTCGTGGACACCGCCGGCCTGCGCAAGCGCGTCAACTTCGCCGACGGCGCGGAGTACTACGCCTCGCTGCGCACCAAGACCGCGATCGACGCGGCCGAGGTCGCGCTCGTGCTGCTGGACGCCTCGGAGCCGCTGACCGAACAGGACCTGCGGGTGCTGACGATGGTGGTCGAGGCGGGCCGCGCGTGCGTGCTCGTGTTCAACAAGTGGGACCTGGTCGACGAGGACCGCCGGCACGCCATGGTGCGCGAACTGGACCGCGGCCTCGTGCGCGTGCCGTGGGCGGAGAAGGTCAACGTCTCCGCGCTCACCGGGCGCGCGGTGCGCAAGCTCGCGCCCGCCCTGCGCACCGCGCTGTCGTCGTGGGACCAGCGGGTTTCCACCGGCCAGCTCAACGGCTGGCTGTCCGACCTCATCGCGGCCACGCCGCCGCCGGTGCGCGGCGGCAAGCAGCCGAAGGTGCTGTTCGCGACGCAGGCGGGCATCCGCCCGCCGACGCTGGTGCTGTTCACCACCGGGTTCCTCGAGGCCGGGTACCGCCGGTTCATCGAGCGGAAATTCCGCGAGCAGTTCGGCTTCGCGGGCAGTCCCGTCCGGGTGAATGTGCGCGTCCGCGAAAAGAAGCAGAAGCCGAAGGCAGGCGGAAAAGCGGCTCGCAACCGCTGATCGGCAATCGTCCCAATGCCACATTGGGTGCGTTGGACGCACCCAATGTGGCATTCGGTGCGTTGGACGCACCCAATGTGGCATTGGGGTCATTTCCTGCCGGACCTGCACCGGGGTGACGTCCGACACGCGGTCGTTACCCTGACGCGACCTGGGCTTGATTGCCGCGTAAAGTGGACGGTCGCTACGGGCGCCTCATTCGGATGGCCAGCCCGAATGACGCTCGCGAAAGGTGAGTGATGGGCTTGCGCGCCCAGAGTTCGATCCTGACTCCGTCCTACCTGAATACCGGGGTGGCTCGGTGACGCTGACCGCCGATTCCGGCAGCACCGACGCCCTGACCCTGGCCGTCGAGGCCGCGCTCTCGCCCGCTCTGTTCGAGACCGCCGCCCCCGCCGCCGAGCGCACCCTCCTGGACATCCTCACCGCGACCGCGGAGCGGCACCCGAACGCCGCCGCGCTCGACGACGGCACCGGCTCGCTGAGCTACCGCCGGCTGCTGGAAGAGATCGACGCGTACGCCCGCAAGCTGCGCGAACACGGCGTCGGCCTCGGCGACCGCGTCGGCATCCGGATCTCCTCGGGCACCGCTGAGCTGTACATCGCGATCCTGGCCACCCTGTCGGTCGGCGCGGCGTACGTGCCGGTCGACGCGGACGACCCCGACGAACGCGCCGAGCTGGTGTTCGGCGAGGCCGGCGTCGCCGCGATCGCCACCGACGGCGAGATCGCCGTCGCCGGGACCCCGAGCGGCCGCGAAGGCCGTCCCGGTCCGGCCGACGACGCGTGGATCATCTTCACCTCCGGGTCCACCGGCAAGCCGAAGGGCGTCGCGGTCACGCACGCCTCGGCGGCGGCCTTCGTGGACGCCGAAGCACAGCTTTTCCTGACCGACGAGCCGATCGGCCCCGGCGACCGGGTGCTGGCCGGGCTGAGCGTCGCCTTCGACGCCTCCTGCGAAGAGATGTGGCTGGCCTGGCGGCACGGCGGCTGCCTGGTGCCCGCGCCGCGTGCGCTGGTGCGCACCGGCGTCGACCTCGGCCCGTGGCTGGTCGCGCAGGGCATCACCGTCGTGTCGACGGTGCCGACGCTGGCCGCGCTGTGGCCGGCGGACGCGCTGGAAGACGTCCGCCTGCTCATCTTCGGCGGCGAAGCCTGTCCGCCGGAGCTGGCCGAGCGCGTGGCCGTCGAAGGCCGCGAAGTGTGGAACACCTACGGCCCGACCGAGGCGACCGTCGTCGCCTGCGCCGCGCAGATGACCGGCGAGGGTCCGGTGCGCATCGGCCTGCCGCTGGTCGGCTGGCAGCTGGTCGTGGTGAACGAAGAGGGCGAACCGGTCGCCATGGGCGAGACCGGCGAGCTGGTCATCGGCGGGGCCGGGCTCGCCCGCTACCTCGACGCGGAGAAGGACGCGCAGAAGTTCGCGCCGCTGCCGTCGATGGGCTGGGAGCGCGCTTACCGCAGCGGCGACATGGTCCGCGCGGAGCCGGAAGGCCTGCTGTTCCTCGGCAGGCTCGACGAGCAGATCAAGCTCGGCGGCCGCCGGATCGAGCTGGGCGAGGTCGACGCGGCGCTGCAGGCGCTGCCCGGCGTGCGCGGCGCGGCCGCCGCCGTCCGCCGCACCAAGGCGGGCAACCAGGTCCTGGTCGGCTACATCGTGCCCGAGGACGGCGAGACGCTCGACACCGACGACGCCGCGACGCGCCTGCGCGCGCAGCTGCCCGCCGCGCTGGTGCCGCTGCTCGCGACGATCGACGACCTGCCGACCCGCACGTCCGGCAAGGTCGACCGCGCCGCGCTGCCGTGGCCGCTGTCCACTGTGGACGCCAGCGCGGCCGGGCTGTCGCCCACCGAGGCGTGGCTCGCCGAGGGCTGGAGCGAGATCCTCGGCGTGTCGGTGAGCAACGCCGGCGCAGACTTCTTCACCAACGGCGGCGGCAGCCTCACCGCGGCGCAGCTGATCGCGCGCATCCGCACCCGCCATCCCGAGGTGTCGGTCAGCGACATCTACCAGAACCCGAAGCTCGGCGCGCTGGCCGCGAAGCTGGACGCGCTGCGCGGCGAGGAGACCGAACGCCGCGAGATCGCGCCGACGCCGCGCCGCGCCGGGCTGGTGCAGTCCCTGCTGATGGTCCCGTTGATGGGTCTCGTCGGCCTGCGCTGGACGACGCTCGCCGCCGTCTGCTCGAACGTGCTGGCGCTGCTGGGCGTTTCCTGGGCGCCGACGTTGAACTGGGCGTGGCTGGTCCTCGCCTGGCTCGTGCTGTTCACTCCGGCGGGCCGGATCGCCATCGCCGCGGGCGGCGCGCGCGTGCTGCTGTCCGGGGTGCGCCCGGGCACCTACCCGCGCGGCGGCAGTGTCCACTTGCGACTGTGGACGGCCGAGAAGCTGGCTGAGTTCAGCGGCGCGGACAGCGTCGCGGGCGCGTCGTGGATGACGACCTACGCGAAGGCGCTGGGCGCGCGCATCGGCAAGGACGTCGACCTGCACTCGCCGCCGCCGGTCACCGGGTTCCTCAAGCTGGGCCGCGGTGCCGCGGTGGAGCCCGAGGTCGACCTGTCCGGCCACTGGGTCGACGGCGACGTCGTGCACATCGGCAAGACGCGGATCGGGGCCGAGGCCCGGGTCGGCGCGCGCAGCACGCTGTTCCCCGGAGCCCGGATCGGCAAGGGCGCGGAGATCGCCGCCGGATCGACCGTGCGCGGCGCGGTTCCGGCGGGTCAGCGCTGGGCCGGCTCGCCCGCGGTGCGCTCGGACGTGAAGGACGCGCTGAAGTGGCCGTCGAGCCGTCCGCCGCGGTCGCGGTTCTGGGCTTCGGTGTACGGCGCGACCTCGGTGCTGCTCGGGCTGCTGCCCGGGATCGCCGCGCTGCCCGGCGTCGCGGTGATCGGGTACGCGATCGCCGGCACCGCGAGCCTGAGCGCCGCGCTGGGCCAGGCGTTGCTGTTCGTGCCGGTCGCGACCGTCGCCTACTTCCTGACGTACGCGCTGCTCGTGCTGGCCGGCGTCCGCGCGCTGGGCGTGGGCATGGTCGAGGGCTACCACCCGGTGCACGGCCGCGTCGCGTGGCAGGTCTGGGCCACCGAACGGCTGATGGGAATGGCCCGCGAAGGCCTGTTCCCGTTGTACGCCAGCCTGTTCACGCCGGTGTGGCTGCGGCTGCTCGGCGCGAAGGTCGGCCGCAACGTGGAGGCGTCCACCGTCCTCGCGCTGCCGAAGATGACCAAAGTGGACAGTGGCGCTTTCCTGGCCGACGACACCATGGTCGCCACCTACGAGCTGGGCCACGGCTGGCTGCACGCCGCCCCGGCGCGGATCGGCAAGCAGGCGTTCCTCGGCAACTCGGGGATGACCGCGCCGGGCCGTTCGGTGCCCAAGCGCGGGCTGGTCGGGGTGCTGTCCTCGACGCCGGCGAAGGCGAAGAAGGGCTCGTCGTACCTGGGCATGCCGCCGCTGCCGGTGCGCCGCGCGGTGGAGGCGAGCGACACCAGCCGCACCTACACGCCGCCGCTGCACCTCAAGGCGGCGCGGGCGCTGGTCGAGCTGTGCCGGATCCTGCCCGTGATGTGCGCGGTCGCGCTGACTGTCGGCGTCGCCTTCGCGCTGCTGGCGCTGGCGTCGTGGGGCGGCTTCTGGGCCGCCGCGCTGCTGGCCGGGCCGGTGCTGCTGGCCGCCGGGATCGTCGCGGCGCTCACCGCGACCGCGGCGAAGTGGCTGCTGGTCGGCAAGTTCCGCGAGATCGACCACCCGCTGTGGAGTTCGTTCGTGTGGCGCAACGAGCTGGCCGACACGTTCGTCGAGGCGCTCGCGGTGCCGTGGCTGATCGGATCGCTCGGCGGCACGCCGCTGCTGCCCGCGTGGCTGCGCACGATGGGCGTCAAGATCGGCCGCGGCGTGTGGCTCGACACCTACTGGCTGCCCGAGTCCGATCTGGTCGCACTGGGCGACGGCGCGACGATCAACCGCGGCTGCGTGGTCCAGACGCACCTGTTCCACGACCGGATCATGACCATGTCGCGGGTGACGCTGGAAGAGGGCGCGACGCTCGGCCCGCACGGGATCGTCCTGCCGGGCGCGAGCATCGGCGCGCGCACCACGGTCGGCCCCGGTTCTCTCGTGACGCGCGGCGACGCGGTGCCCGCGGACAGCCGCTGGCTCGGCAATCCGATCTCGGCCTGGCGGCGGTGAGGGCACGACCGTTGCGGGACCCGTCGCGGCGCCGCATCCTGGAAAAGATCACGGCGGCGGGCGAAAGCGGGTTTCGGTGCGGGTGAACGGGAAAGCGGCCGCGCCCGGAGCGGAGACCTCGGGCGACGGGTACCTCCCCGCGCACGGGAACGGCGGCTACCGGGTCCGGCACTACGACCTCGATCTGGACTACCGGATCGGGCCGAACCGGTTGTCCGCCACCGCGGTGCTCACCTGCGAGGCCGCCCAGGCGCTTTCCCGGCTGACGCTCGACTTCGGCGAGTTCCGGGTGTCGCGCGTGCTGGTCGACGGCAAACCGGCGAAGTACGCGCGGCGCGGGCTGAAACTGCAGGTCAAACCGGCGCGGTCGATTCCGGCCGGGACGGTGTTCCAGGTGGAGGTCCGCTACGCGGGCAACCCGCGGCCGGTCAGCAGCCGGTGGGGCGACATCGGGTGGGACGAACTGACCGACGGCGCGCTGGTGGCGAGCCAGCCGGTGGGCGCGCCGTCGTGGTTCCCGTGCAACGACCACCCCGCGGACAAGGCGAGCTACCGGATCGCGGTGGCTGCCTCGTCGCCGTATCTCGTTGCGGCGACAGGGAATCTCGTGTCGCGGTATCAGTCGGCGAGCACCACGAAGTGGGTGTTCGAGCGGCCGGAGCCGACGTCGACGTACCTGATGAGCGTCCAGATCGGGCGATACGAAGACCTCGAATTGACCGAGGGAGCCTGGGGTCCGGAGATCACGGCCGACCGGCCGGGCGGCGTGGTGCAGCGGGCCGCGGTGCCGCCCCGGCTGCGGCGGGCGTTCGCGCGGGACTTCGGCCGTCAGGGCCGGATGATGGACGCGCTGGAGGAATGGTTCGGGCCATACCCGTTCGGCGAGTACGTCGTGGTCGTGACGGACGACGACCTGGACGACCCGATCGAGGCACAGGGGATGGCGATCTTCGGGGCCAACCACGTGGACGGCAAGCGCACGCACGAACGGCTCGTGGTGCACGAGCTGGCCCACCAGTGGTTCGGGAACAGCCTGACGGTCGCGGACTGGCAGCACATTTGGCTCAACGAAGGCTTCGCTACCTACACCGAGTGGTTGTGGTCGGAGCGGTCCGGCGGCGAATCGGCGGAAGCGTTGGCCCGGGCGTGGTACGCGCGGGTGCGAGCGAAGCCCGCGGACGTGGCCATCGGCGACCCCGGTGTCGCGCGGATGTTCGACGAGCGGGTGTACAAGCGCGGCGGGTTGACGTTGCACGCGCTGCGCGGGGAGATGGGGGATCCGGCGTTCTTCACGCTGGTGAAGGCGTGGGCGGTGGAGAACCGGCACGGTGCGGTGACCACGGAGCAGTTCGTGGCGACGGCGGAGTCTTACGCGGGGCGGTCGTTGCGGGAGTTCTTCGCGGCTTGGCTGGAGCGGACGGCGTTGCCGCCGCTGTGAAACCCGCGCGTGCTCAGGGTTGTTCCGGGGAGCCGGTCCTCGCGTAGGTTTCGGCGAGCCGGACGACACCGTCGACGGCTTCCATGCGTTCGCACTCCTGCCGGACGGTTTCGGCCGCGGCCCGGTGCTCGGGATCGTGCAACGCCTGCAGTGCGGCGGCGGCGATCCGGTCGGCGTTGATCTCGTCCCCGGCGAGCGGGATCGTCAGCCCGGCCGCTGCGGCGCTCGCGGCGTTGAGGGGATGCTCCGCACCGAGAATGAGCGACACCATCGGCACGCCTCGGTAGATCGCGCCGAGCATCGTGCCCAGGCCCGCGTGGCTGACTACCAGCGACGCCTTGGCCAATACGCAGGACTGGGGCACGAAACGTTCGACGCGCGTTCCGGGCGGGACCGGGCCGATCGTGGCCGGATCGACGGTGTTGCCGACCGTCAGCAGGACGTCCGCGTCGAGTCCGGCGAGCCCGTCGAGCACCGCCTGGCGCGGTTTGCGGCTGCGGTTGAAGACGGTTCCGAGCGTCGCGTAGACGAGCGGACGAGTGCGGCCCAGCGAGTCCAGCCATGGCGGGCCCGGCTGCTCGGCCAGCGGGTGGCGGAAATGCCGGACAGCTGTGCCCGTCCCGGCCCCGGCGAACCACGACGGCGGCAGGCCGGTGAGCGTCAGCTGCTGCTGCCACACGGTCTCGGCGTCGTGGAGTTCGAGACCGAACGTCCTCGCCGCCGTCCGGTAGTGGTCGAGCATCCGCGGCCAGTCGATCACCGTGCCCCAGCGCTGGGCGTCGGCGGGCAGAGCCGACCACGACGCGCAGATCACCGGGATGCCCGCGACCTGGCCGGCGAGAGTGGCCCCGTTCTCCGAGAACTCGCGGATCAGCACGTCCGGCCGCCACACGGCGAACGAGGCCAGCAGGTCGCGGGCCGCGGCCGGGTTCCATCGCGTCCAGCTGACCTCGTTCGCGTACTCCAGGCCTTGGCCGCGTCGCGCGTACTCGACGAACTCGGGGAAGGTCGCGTCCGCCTTCTCCCAGGTGAAGTTCTCGCCGACGGCGGTGAAACCGAACCCGGCGGCCTCGACCGCCCCGGCGAACGCGGCGCTGCTCGCGACCCGCACCTCGTGTCCGGCCCGGCGCAACGCCGCGGCGTAGGGAACCATCGGATCGAAATGCCCGTGCCCGGGCTGGGTCGTGAGAAGAACGCGCATCGAACCCCTCCGGTCGGCAGCGCCTCCAGCGTATCCGGGCGCGGACCTTCACATATCTGAACCGCAGGACCAGCGATCCCAGTCATCGGATGTCTGTGCGGCTTTCCGGGTGAACGTCCCTGGCTTTCGCCTGCCCTGTCTGGATATATTCCGCTCACCTCGCGCTAGTGGAGGCGAAACGTAATATGAATCCGGAGGACGTCATGGTCGGGGTGTCGCGGCGGACGGTGCTTCGATCGGTCTCCATCGCCGCGGGCGCAGCGGCGTTCGGCGGGCTGTGGGCGCGGGGAGCGCAGCCCGGGCTGGCGGCGCAGCGCAGTCCGCATCGGGACGTCGCGATGGACGCGCGGATGCGCTGGCGGCGGTTGCCGAAGAACTGGCAGGAAGCGCCGTTCCTGGCCAACGGCTACCTCGGCGTCCAGGTCTATGCCGGGCAGACGCCGCAGGTGCTGAAGTTCATGCTCAGCCACACCCAGGTCCAGGACCAGCGCGTCCAGTGGGAAGCGGGAATCGGGCTGTCACGGCTGCCGATCGGCGCGATCACGCTCACCTTCGCGGGAGCGATCACCGGGGTCGACTGGACGCTCGATCTGTACAACGCCGAACTCGGCGGCACCATCACCACGACACGCGGGCAGGTCGCGTTTTCCGCCGTGGTGCACAACGATCTCGGCGTGCTGCTCGTCTCGCTCGACGCGAGTGCGGGCGAAGCCGGTGCGGCGTGGGGTTTCGCACCGTTGGTGTCGGCGACGACCCGGACGGTGCGCAAACCGCCGGAGTACACCGCGAATCCGGAACCTGAGCAAACAGACGGCTATTGCGCGCAGCCGTTGACGGCCGGTGGCGGGTATACGACGGCGTGGCGGGAGAAGCGAGTCGGGACGAAGCGGTTGTTCGCGGCGGCGGTCGCGTATTCGTTCCCTCGGGATACGCATACGCGCGACGCGGTGTCGCTGGCCGGGCGGACGCTCTCGCTGAACCCGGATCTGCTGCTCGCCTGGCATCGTCGCTGGTGGAACGGCTTCCATCAGCGCAGTTTCGTGTCCGTGCCGGACAAGCAGGTGCAGCGGTTCTACTGGATCCAGCTGTACAAGATCGCCTCGGCGACCCGCAAGGACGGCCCGGTGACCGCCGAGTGGGGCCCGTGGTTCCCGGAGGTCGGCAACAGCTGGACGGCGGTGTGGTGGAACCTGAACGTCCAGGTCACCTATCCGATCGTGAACAGCACGAACCATCCGGAGCTGGACGCGGTCACCGAGACTTTCCGCCGCGATCACGCGAATCTGGAGGTGTCCGTTCCCCCGGCCTATCGGGACGGCGACACCTACGCGCTTTCGCATCCCGGCGACTGGCGGTTGCGGCCAGGCGGCGTCCGGACGGTCGGGGTTCCGGGGACGACGTCCAAAACGGACCAGACCGGGAACCTGTTGTGGGGCTTGCACAATGTCTGGCTCGCGTACCGCCATCACCTCGATCAGTCGGTGCTGCGCGACGTGTTGTACCCGACGCTGGCGAAGGCGCTCAACTTCTACCGGCATTTCCTCTTCACCGGTCCGGACGGGCTGCTGCACCTGCCGCTCACGCGGTCGCCGGAGTACGCCGACGCGGCTGACTGCACGTACGACCTGTCGCTGATCCGCTGGGCGGCGACCACGCTGGTCGACTCGGCGCGGATCCTCCGGATCAATGAACCGCGGGTGCCGATGTGGCAGGAGATCGCGGCCAAACTCGTTCCGTACCACGAGGATCCGGCCGACGGGGTGCTGATCGGCGACGGCGTTCGGCTCGCTGCGTCGCATCGGCATTTCTCGCATTTGCTCTGGCTGTATCCGTTGCGGGAGCGGAACTGGGAACGGCCGGGCGACCGGGACGTCATGACGCGCACTTTCCGGCATTGGTCCGCCGACCAGTCGGCTTGGCACGGCTACAGCTACGCGGCCGCGTCCTCGATGAACTCGGTGATGGACCAGCCAGAGGAAGCCTTGCGGTACTTGAAGTTCTTCCTCGACCGGAACGTCGTCGCGGACACCGAACTGACCGCGAACACGATGTACCGGGAGGGTTCGAACTTCGCCATCGAGAGTCCGATCACCGCGGCTCAGTCCGTTGTGGACATGCTGCTGCAGGGGTCCGGGGGAGTGGTGAAGGCGTTCCCGTCGGTGTCGGCGAAGTGGCCGGACGCGTCGATCGCCGGATTGCGCACCGAGGGTGCGTTTCTGGTGGATGCGTCGCGGCGGAACGGCGCGACGGAGTTCGTGCGGGTGCGCAGCGAAGCCGGTGCGCCGTTGGTGCTCGACCACGGGATCGACGGGGACATCGACGTGCGTGACCAGTGGGGCCGGCGATTGTCGTGGCGTGCGGTGGGTCCGAGGAGGATCACGCTGGCGTTGCGGCGGGGCAGCACGGTCACCGTCGCTCCGCGCGGGGCCCGGCCGGATTTCGGGCCGCGTGACGTTCCTTCGCTCGGCGCTGTTCCGGCCTGGGGCTTGCCTGACTAGGAAACGAGGAGGTTGGCGGACATGGACATCTCGCGCCGGACAGTGCTCGGCGGAGCGCTCGCGGGGATAGCCGCCGGAGCGGTCGGGCTGCCGCAGGCCAACGCGGCGGAGACGAGCCGGGAGGACGTCGGCTGGGCGGATTTCCTCGCGACAGCTGACCTGCGCTGGCGTCGGATGCCGAAAACCTGGTACGAGGGACCTTTTCTGGGCAACGGTTTCCTCGGCTCCGGGATCTACGCCGAACCGGGCCGCAACGCGATCCGCTTCAACGTCCAGCACAGCCAGGTGCAGGACCACCGGCCGCAGTTCGGCTCGCTGTTCGGTCTGGCGCGGCTGCCGATCGGGTACTTCACGCTCGAACCGGTCGGCGCGATCACCGGCCTCGACTGGCGGCTCGACCTCTGGAACGCCGAACTGACCGGCACGATCACCACCGCGGCGGGCAGCCTGGAGCTGCGCGCGATTGTCCACACCGGACAGTCGCTGCTGGCCGTGGAAGTGCGGCCGTCCGAAGGCGAACGCGGTTTCCGATGGGTGTTCCATCCGGCGAAGGCGATCAGCCCGCGAGCTGATCCGGTGTGGAAGAAGCCGCCGCCGGACGGGTACACGGAGAATCCGCCGGTCCAGTTGCAGCAGGCAGGCGATACGCACCTTGCGGTACAGCCATTGCTGGCGGGCGGCGAGCACGTGACAGCTTGGCGCGAGGTCGCCCGAGGCAGCGCGCGGACGCTGTACACGTCGGTCGCGTGGTCGCATCCGGAGAAGACCTCGGCGGTCCGTGCCCTGCAGACGGTGCGGCGGGCGAGCGCGCTGGACGTGCTGACCTGGGACCACCGTCGCTGGTGGCACGACTACTACCAGCGCAGTTTTTTGTCCATTCCGGACACTCGGCTGCAGAGCTTCTACTGGATCCAGCTGTACAAAGTCGCGTCGGCCGCGCGCCGGGAAGCGCCGGTGATGGCGACTGCCGGTCCGTGGCTGGAAAACACACCGTGGCCAGCGACGTGGTGGAACCTCAACGTGCAGCTGGAGTACTGGCTGATCCAGGGGTCCAACCATCTCGAACTCGACGCGGTCAGCTACGCGCTCGGCAAATACCGCGACCGGCTCACCAGCCAGGTCGCGAAGCCGTACCAGGCCGATTCCGCGGGCATCCCGCGCACCACCGACATGACGCTGCTCAACGGCCTCGCCGACTCGACCAGCGGTTACCCGGTGGGCATCCCCGGCAAGGACACCCCGACGCCCGAGGTCGGCAACCTCACCTGGGCCCTGCACAACGTGTGGCTGAGCTACCGGCACACGATGGACCGCCAGCTGCTGCGCGAAACGCTCTTCCCGTTGCTGCGCAAGGCAATCAACTACTACCTGCATTTCCTTGCCCCGGGTCCGGACGGAAAGCTGCATCTCCCGGCGACGTTTTCGCCCGAGTACGGCGTGAACGTCCCGGACACCAATTACGACCTCGCCCTGATCCGCTGGGGCTGCAAGACGTTGCTGGACACGGCACGCGAGCTGCGTGTCGCTGATCCGCTCGCCGGGAAGTGGCGTCAGGTGCTCGCCACGCTCACCGGTTATCCAGCCGACGAGAACGGCTACATGATCGGCGCTGGCGTGCCGTTCGCGAAATCGCACCGGCACTACTCGCATCTGCTGCAGATTTATCCGCTGTACGAGATCACCTGGGAACAGCCGGAGCATCGCAAGATCATCGAAACCTCGCTTGAGCACTGGGTCGGCTTCGAGGGTGCGTTGCAGGGCTACACCTTCACCGGTGCCGCGTCGATCTCCGCGCAGATGCTGCGCGGCGAGAAGGCCGCGTACTATCTCGGCGAACTCCAGAAGCGTTATATCCAGCCGAACACGATGTACAAGGAATCCGGTCCGGTCATCGAAACGCCGTTGTCGGCGGCGAAGTCCATGCAGGACATGCTGGTGCAGAGCTGGGGCGGCGTCATCCGGCTGTTCCCGGCGGTACCGGCCGCGTGGGGCGACATCGCGCTGCGCGACTTCCGGACCGAAGGCGCGTTCCTGCTCAGCGCTTCCCGTGCCGGCGGGAAAACGCGCTGGCTGAAGGTGCGCAGCGAGGCCGGTGCGCCGTGCGTGCTGCGGCCGGGGATCGACGGCGACCTGACGGTGACGGACGCGCACGGCCGTCCGCGGCGGTGGCGACGGCTGGCGAACGGCGACGTGCAGGTCGACCTCGGTCGCGGCCAGGACGCATACGTGTACCGCCGCGGCGACCGGCCGGACTTCACGGTCCGGCCGGGGGCGCCCGGGGGGGGGAGGGCTGCCGGGGGGGTGGCGTGAGTCAGCGGTCGAGAAGGCTGCGGAGCGCTTCCAGCAAACCAGTTCCGGCGGCAGCGCTGCGCCACGCGAGGTAGCCGTCTGGCCGGATCAGGAGGCAGCCGTCTTCCGCGATGCCGCTGATCCGCGCCCAGTCGCCGTAGGAGTCGCGGGCCCCGGGCGAACCGATCGTCACGATTCGCAGGTCCAGTCCGAGGTCCGCACCGGCTTTCGCGGCGGCGTCGCGCCAGGCGCCGCCGGTGAGTCCGGTGAGGACAGTCCACCGGCCCCGGCCGACGAGGTCCAGTGTGGACACTCGGCGGCCGTCCGGGCCGACGAGCCAGACGTGCGGCAGTTTCGCGCCCGGGGTGGTCGTGGGCCGGTGGTACAGCTCAGGATCCCGTTCCGCGGCGGGTTCCGGATGGTCGGGGAGCACTGCCTTCGACACGTACCGCTGGTCCATTTCCACGCCGTGCGCGTTGAATTCGTAGTTCTTCAGCTCGATGGCCTCCCGCAGCTGCTTTCGCCGAAGGACACCGTCCTCGGTCGCAGCGGCGCAGGCGGCGAGACCGGCGGCGATGGCGTCCGAGTCGGTGTCGCCGTCGATGCCGAGAGCGGCGAAGATCGGCCCGAACTGGTCGCGGCTGAGGTTCGCCCGGTCGACGATCTGCTTGCCCACCGGGGCTCGCTCGGCGCTGTAGCTGTCGAGAAGTCCTGGCCCGGCCTCGTCGCGGACGACCATCGCGAGCTTCCACGCCAGGTTGTACGCGTCCTGCACCGACGTGTTGGAGCCGAGCCCGTTCGACGGCGGATGCCGGTGCACCGCGTCGCCCGCGCAGAAAACACGGCCGGACGAATACTGCGTGGCGTAGCTGTGGTTGACCGTCCACAGTGAAGTCGAGGTGATCTCCACCGGCAGGTCCGGATCGCCGACGAGGTCGCGGACGATCCGGACCGCTTCTTCACCGTCCACTTCGGGCGGTGGCTGGGCGATGTCGTAGCCCCAGGTCAGCAGCCATTCGTTCCACGGCCGGACCATCCGCACCAGGCCCATCCCGATGCCGCCGAGGTGCGCGCCCGGCCGCATCACCCAGTACAGCACGCTCGGCCGGTGCGCGACGCAGGAGGAAAGATCGGCGGTGAAGGTGATATTCATGCTGCCGGCCTTGCCGGACTGGCCGTCGATCGGAAGCCCGGCCTGCTCGGCGACGCGGCTGCGGGCGCCGTCCGCGCCGATCAGGTAGCGGGCACGCAAGGTGAATTCGTCGCCGCGCACCCGGTCCAGCAACCGTGCGGTGACGCCGTCGGAGTCTTGGGTGAAGTCGAGGAATTCCGTGTCCAGGCGCAGCTTCGCTCCGCGGGCAGCGGCATTCGTGGCCAGGATCGGTTCCAGATAGGTCTGCGGCAGGTCGATCATGTGGCAGGGGCTCGCCGACGCGTATTCGGTGGCGGAGCGGTCGGCGGTGCCCCAGCTGGAGATCCTGCCGATCTCCTCGCCGGCGAGCGACGTGCACAGCACGGTGTCGCCCATCAGCTCCGGGGGAGTGCCCTGCGCGAGCGCCTGGTCTTCGATGCCGAGGTCGCGCAGAACCTCCATCGTCCGCTGGTTGGTGATGTGCGCGCGGGGAGTGTGCGCCGTCCAGCCGTATTTGGTCGCGAGCACGGTGTGGACGCCGTACGTCGCGAGCAGCAGGGCGGCGGAACCTCCCGCCGGGCCGCTGCCGACCACGAGGACATCGGTGTCATAACTGGTCATGCCGGGTCCTCGGGGGAGATGCGGAAGGTGAAATCGAGGCGGCGCCAGGGTTCGCGCCCGTTCGGCGCGGGTCCGGTCTGCTCGGCGAAGTCGACGATCAGACCGTCCTTCACGCCGAACACGGTGTCCGAGCCGAGGTAGTCGCCGCCGCGGACGAACAGCTGGGTCACGAGAGTGCGGTAGCCCGGTTTGGCGATCATGAAGTGCACGTGCGGCGCGCGGTAGGGATGCCGTTCGGTCGCGGCCAGCATGCCGCCGACCGGGCCGTCGTCCGGGATCGGGTACGCGGACGGCACGATCGTCCAGAACCGCAGCCTGCCTTCGGCGTCGGTGCGGAACCGGGCGCGCAGCACCGGACCGTCCAGGTCGGGCAGCTGGACGTCGTAGAAACCGTCCTCATTGGACTGCCAGACGTCCACGACCGCGTCCGGCACCGGGGTTCCGTCCGGCTCGGTCACCTGGACATCGGTCCACAATGGAGTACCGGCGAGTCCTTCGGCGAGATCCGCGCCCTGCTCGGTTTCCGGCGGGCCTTCGACATAGAACGGACCCAGCACGGCCGACGGAGTGGTGTCCGGCGTGCGCGAGTTCGTGAGCACGTCGACCACGCTCGAAACGCCGAGGGTGTCCGACAGCAGGATGAACTCCTGCCGGGTGTCCGAGCTGATCTGCCCGGTGCGGGTGAGGAAGCCGATCGCGTACTCCCACTCCTGCTGCGTGAGATCGGTGCGCACGACGTACGAATGCAGCGCGCGGACCAGTTCGGACAGCAGTTCGCGCAGCCTCGGGTCCGGCGTGGCGGCGAAACTGTCCACGACCTCCTGCGTGAGCGCGCGCAGATCCGGCGGCGCGCCCAAGGCCGGGGCGGGACGAGTGCCGGACCATGCATGCCGCAGCAGGTCTTCGATGCCGTCGCGGGTGAGTTCGCGCGGGTTCGGATACGGCGCGGCAGTGGCGAGTTCGGCGGCTTTGGCGAGATCGCCCTCAGCGAGACCGATTTCGGCCAGTGAATGCGGCACCGGGAGATCGGCGATCAGATCGAACACCGCGGTCGGTGCGTCGGGGGCACCGAGTGCTTCGGCGATTCGCCGCATCGCCTCCGGAGCGTTCGGCGCGTTGTACGCCATGGCGTGCGGGAGGACGATCGTGTGCGTTTCCGCGTGCGGCAAGCCGAAACTGCCGCCGAGGGTGTGGCACAGCTTGTGGTGCAGGCCCATCCCGACCGAACCGAGGCAGGAACCGGCCAGCCACGCGGCGCGCAACGCGTCGGTCCGGGCGTCCACATCGGACGGATCGGCGGCGATCCGCGGCAGCGCGGCGGCGAGCAGCCGGATCGCTTCCAGCGCGAACTGGTCGACGATCGGGTTGGCCTGCGCCGAGTAGAGCGCCTCGACCGCGTGCGCCATCGCGTTGACGCCGCTGGTCAGCGAGGTCGGCACAGGGAGGCCGAGAGTGAGGTCGACGTCGTAGACGACCGCTTCGGGCAGCACCTTCGGCGACGACTGGGTGGTCTTGCGCCCCTCGGCGGTTTCGCCGACCACCGGCGTCATCTCGGACCCGGCGTAGGTGGTGGGCACGATGATCTGCGGGATGTCGGTGCGCAGCGCGAGTGCCTTGGCCAGCCCGGTCGCGGAGCCGCCGCCGATCGCGACCACGCAGTCCGCGGAGTGTTCGGCGACCAGCACGAGCGCGCGTTCGGTGACCTCGACCGGGGTGTGCATGGCCGGCTCGCCGAAGCGAGCGGCGAGCAGCGGGCCGAGTGCCGCCGCGGTCCGGTCGGCGGCTGGGGCGGCTGACTTCCCGGCCACCAGCAGCACCCGGCTGGCACCGAGCCGCTGCACCTCGTCGGGGACGACGGCGAGCGTGCCGCTGCCGAACACGACCCGGGCCGGGTTGGCGGTGTAGGTGAACATCGACGGTCCTTCCACGCGGGTACGTCGAGTATCCGGGCGAAGGCGGGGGAGCGCCTGCACAGACGTGCTGCGCGGGTTGCACGAAACGCGCGCGTCAGCCGTCCCGGCGGAGCGCGGCGGGCGTGGTGCCCAGGTGCGCGCGCAGAACCCGGGTGAGGTGTTCCTGGTGGGAGAAACCGCAGCGCACGGCGATGTCCGCGATCGGTTCGGTGCCGGTGCGCAGCAACAACCCGGCTTGATCCACGCGCAGCCGCAACAGGTACCGGTGCGGCGGCAGGCCGGTGCGCGCCTTGAACCGCCGGGCGAACCGGCTGACGCTCAACCCGGCCGCGGCAGCCAGTTCGGCCAGCCCGAGCGGTTCGGCCAGGCGTTCGTCCATCAGCTCGCGCACCTGCGCGAACTGCCGGTCAGTCAGCGCTTCGACCGGAGGCGGCGCGGAAGGAGCGCTCCGCCCGGCTCGGTGCTGGCGCGCGAGCTGCGCGGCGACGAGCGTGCCGAGCTGGTCCGCGTACGCGCGAGCGCCGGGCTCCCACTCCCGCACGACGCTGTCGAGCGCGAGGACCAGCTGCTCCAGCAGCGGATCGACACTGCCGAGTTCGTCGGCCAGCCGGATCGGAGCGTCCGATCCGGCGGCCTCCTGCACGGCCGAATCCGGCAGGTACACGTGCAGCGTGTCCAGTTCGCCGCCGAGTTCCACCGACAGTTCCTGGTGCGACGGCTGGAGAAAGAGCCCGCCCGCCGGGATCCGGCGGCTGCGCTCGCCGGGCGAGCCGACGCCGCGGCGCACGGTGACCGGTCCGGCGAGGTGCAGGATCAGCTGGTGCGTGCGGGCGGGCCCGAACTCCGCGCGGTACGGCCGTTCGTGCTGTTTGGACAGGTAGGTCCGGTCCCAGCCGAGACCCGCGCTGGTGCGTTCCGGGCGGATCCACGGCAGGGAAAGGATGCCGTTGGTGTCGGCAGGCCCCAGCTCGCCCACGGCTTCCTCCTCTTCGAGGGTCCGTGGGCGAGGGTACCTGTCAGAGCGGGTTGAACACTCCCAGCGGCGCGGTGCAGAACGGCCCGCCCAGGTATTCGGCGGCCGCCCCGGTCGGCGCGGGCTTGTCCGCCAGCTGCTCGGCGTAGACCTCGGCGTTGTCGTGGGACTTGTAGCCCAGCGCCTCGGCCTCGGCGAGCGAGTAGACGCGGCGGGTGTTGTCCGAGACGCCCCAGATCATCCGGTAGCCCGGCGACGGCGCGCTCAAGCACGCCTCGAACAGCCGCGCGCCGTCGTCCGGCGACAGCCAGGTGGACAGGCCGCGCGGGCCGAGCGGCAGCGGCGTCTCGAAGCACGAGCCGATGCGGATGACGATCACGTCCATGTCGAAGCGCGACGCGTACAGGCTGCCCAGCGCTTCGATGGCGGCTTTGCTTACGCCGTAATAAGTGTCCGGCCGGGTGCTGGAATCCGCGGGGTGCCCGTTCTCGCCTGCCTCGTCGTTGCGGCGGAAGCCGACGGCGTGGTTGCTCGACGCGAGCACGACCCGGCGGATCCCGGCTTCGCGCGCGGCTTCGAGGACGGTGTGCGTGCCGTTGACGTTGACGTCGAGCGTGTCCTTCCACGACGCCTCGCGGCTGAGCCCGCCCAGGTGGATCACCGCGTCCGCGCCCGCGCAGGCAGCGGCCATCGCCTCGGGGTCGGTGACCGAGCCGGTCACGATCTCGACCGCTTCGCCGTCCTCGGCGGCGGGCTGCTCGGCGAGGTCGAGCAGCCGCAGCACCCGGCCTTCACGGCGCAGCCGCGGCCGCATCAGGGTGCCGACGACGCCGGCCGATCCGGTGATCAGCACACGCTGGTCTGGCATGGAGTTCCTTCCATAAAAGCTCGTGAGTGCTGAGCACGGTTCTCACCGCGATCAGCACTCACGAGGGCGCGGATGGCGGCGGTCAGCGGATTCCGGCGCGGCGCAGCTGCTGGCCGAGCTCGGCGGTGGTTTCGGCCAGCAGCTCGCCGACGCGCTCGACGTCGGCGTCGGTGACCTTGCCCAGCGGCATCGAACAGCTCATCGCGTCGGTGCTGGGGATGCGGTACGGGATCACCGCGGCCACGCAGCGCACGCCGAGGGTGCCCTCTTCGATCTCGGCGGCGTACCCGCGTTCCCGGGTGCGCGCGAGGTCGGCGTGCAGCGCGTCGAGCGTGGTGATGGTGTTCGGGGTGAGCGCGACCAGTTCTTCGGGCATCAGCGCCTCGACCTCTTCGTGGGTCAGCTCGGCGAGCAGTGCCTTGCCCAGCGCGGTCGCGTGCGTGGGCAGGGTGCGGCCGACCCGCGAGATCAGGTGCGTGGAGTGCTGCGACTCGCGCGTCTCCAGGTAGACGACCTCAGTCCCGTTGCGGCGCGCGAAATGCGCGGTGAAGCCGGTCTTCTCGCGGATGCGTTCTAAAGCTTCGGTGGCGTAGGGGACGATCGCGTCACGGTCGAGGTACGCGGTTCCGCAGATCAGCGCGCGCACGCCGAGCCGGTAGCGCGCGGAGTTCGCGTCGGCCTCCAGCCAGCCCGCGTCCAGCAGAGTGCGCAGCAGTCCGTGCAGACTGGAGCGAGGGAATCCGGTGCGCGCGTGCAGATCGGACAGCGACAGCCACACGTCGTTCGCGGCGAACGTCTCGATCAGGTCGATGGCGCGCCGCGCCGACTTCACGCCCGCGGACTCCGCGGGAGCGGTGGCGGGGTCCGTCTTCTGCGCCATGCGCGTCCTCCAACCGGGCCGTTGACTTGTGAGTCCGGCCATATTAGCGTCCCGAACAGCGTTCTTGTGGGTGAACATAGTCACGATAACAGACTCCATTCAAGAATGTGAACATTGGAGCGAAAACTGATGGCACAGATCGAGCTGGACGGCTTGCTGGCGTTCCCGCTGACCCCGTTCACCGAAGACCTCGAGCTGAATCTCGACGGGTTCGCGGAGAACGCGGAGAGCCACATCGCCGCCGGTGCGGGTGCGCTGTTCGTCGCGTGCGGCACCGGGGAGTTCAGCTCGCTGTCGGTCGACGAGGTCGCCGCGCTGCTCGCCAAAGCGCGCGAGGTCGCCAACGGCCGCGTGCCAGTGTGGGTCGGCGCGGGCGGCGGCGCGGCCGGTGCGCGCGCGGGCGTCGCGGCGGCGCAGGCGGGGAACGCCGACGGAGTGCTGCTGCTTCCGCCGTACCTGGTCACCGGGCCGCAGGACGGCCTGGTCGACTACGTGCGCTACGCGATCGGCGACACCTCGGTGCCGGTGATCGTGTACCACCGCAGCACTGGCGTGTTCACCGCGCCGGCCGCGGCGAAGCTGCTGGACATCCCGTCGGTGGTCGGGATCAAGGACGGCTACGGCGACGTCGAAGCGATGACCCGGATCGTCACCACGATCCGCGCGCTCGGCACCCAGCGGTCCGCGGACTTCTTGTTCTTCAACGGTTTGCCGACCGCCGAGGTGTCCGCGAAGGCTTACGCGGCGGTTGGCGTCGCGCGCTACTCCTCCGCGGTGCACTGCTTCGCGCCGGAGATCGCGCACCGCTTCCACCGCGCGCTCGCGGAGAACGACGACGCGACGATGGACGCCCTGCTCGCCGGGTTCTACCTGCCGCTGGTGGCGTTGCGCGACGAGACGCCCGGCTTCGCGGTGTCGCTGGTGAAGGCTGCCGCCCGGTTGCGCGGCGACAAGGTCGGCACTGTCCGGCCGCCGCTGATCGAGCCGACCGCGGAGCAGATCGACCGGCTGGGCAAGGTCGTCGAGAACGGTTTCGCCGTGCTGAAAGGCCTCTGATGAAGATCCGGGACGTGGTGCTGACCCCGGTCGCCTTCGCTGACGCACCGCTGCTCAACGTGATGGGCGTGCACGAGCCGTTCGCGTTGCGCAGCGTGGTCCAGGTGGTGTGCGACGACGGAGTGGTCGGCCTCGGCGAATCGTACGGCGACGCGGCGTTCCTCGGCGAGGTGCGCAAGGTGCTGCCGGAACTGGCCGGACGCGACATTTTCGACCTGCCGGGCTTGAAGCGGATCGTCGCGCGCGAGCTGGCCGGAACCGTGCTGACCGACGAGCACGGGCTGATCGGCGGGTTCTCCATCCGCAAGACGATCGCCAGCGTGTACTCGCTGTTCGAGGTCGCCTGCCTGGACGCGCAGGGACAGTTCCTCGGCCGTCCGGTCGCGGACCTGCTCGGCGGGAAGGCTCGCGACGCGGTCGACTTCTCCGCGTACCTGTTCTACAAGTACGGCGCGCACATCGGGGCCGACGAGGACAGGTGGGGCGACATCCTGACGCCGGAAGCGCTGGTCGGCTCGGCGAAGCGGATGGTCGACGAGTACGGCTTCCGTTCGATCAAGCTCAAGGGTGGGGTTTTCCCGCCGGAGCAAGAGATCGAGGGCATTCGCGCACTCGCTGAAGCGTTCCCGGGGCATCCGCTGCGGATCGATCCGAACGCGGCGTGGACGCCCGAGACGAGCATCCGGGTCGCCGCTGAACTCGACGGCGTGCTGGAGTATCTCGAAGACCCGACGCCGGGCATCGAGGGCATGGCGAAGGTCGCGCGCGAGGCGAGCATGCCGTTGGCCACCAACATGTGCGTGGTGAATTTCGGCGACCTGGAGCCAGCGTTCCGGGCGCGGGCGATCGGCGTGCTGCTGTCGGATCACCACTTCTGGGGCGGGATGCGCGACACCCAGGCGCTGTCGGTGGCCTGCGAAAGCTTCGGCGTGGGGCTGTCCATGCACTCCAACAGCCACCTCGGCATCAGCCTCGCCGCGATGGTGCACGTCGCAGCGGCGACCCCGCATCTGACGTACGCCTGCGACACGCACTGGCCGTGGAAGACTGCCGACGTGATCGAACCGGGCGCGCTGGACTTCGTCGACGGAGCGGTGGCGGTGCCGGACCGGCCGGGCCTGGGCATCACGCTGGACCAGGACGCGCTCGCCAGGGCGCACGAGGACTATGTCCGATGTGGACTGACCAAACGGGACGATGTGACGTACATGCGCAAGTACACGCCCGGCTTCGAACCGAACACGGCGAGGTGGTGACCCGGTGAAGGTGACCGGATACGCGTATCCGTGGGACGTGCTCGGCGACACCGCGTTCGTCGAGCGGGTGCAGGACCTCGGCGTGGACGAGGTCGCGGTGGCGCTGGCCTACCACAGTGCCCGGGCCGCGACGCCGTGGTCGACCGAGCAGACTTCGGTGGTCGCGCGGACCGCCGCGCTTTACCGACCGGTGCGCGCGGAAGCGTGGGCTGGCCGCGATCTCGTGCCCGCCACGCCGGACTGGGTCTCGGAAGAGGACAGCGGCGGCGACGCGGTCGGACGGCTCAACGAGGCCGGAATCCCGGCCGCCGCCTGGATCGTGCTCACGCACAACTCGCAGCTGGGCACCGAATTCCCGCAATACGCCGTGCGCAACTGCTTCGGTGAGACGTACCCGTGGGCGTTGTGCCCGGCGCAGCCCGCGGTACGCGAGTACGCGGCCACGCTGACCGCGGAATCCGTTGCGGGGCTGAAGCTTTCGTCAGTGTTGCTGGAGGCGTGCGGCCCGCTCGGCGGTGTTCACCAGCATCAGCACGAGAAAACCGACGGGGTGTGGGCTCCGGCTACCGCGCGGCTGTTGTCGATCTGCTGTTGCGATGCTTGCGCGGAGGGCTGGGCAGGTCTGGATCCGTCGGACGTCCGCGAGGCTTTGCGGGCCGAGGTGCAGCGGCTGATCGCGACGGCGGATTTGTCGGTGGCCGAGGATAGACTCCCGGCTGAGTTGAAGGAAAAACTGCTTTCCGGGCGGCAGCAGGCGACCGATGCGTTGCGTGCTGAAGTTCTGGCGGTGCTGGAGCCGGGTACGCGGATCGTGTTGCACGGCGCGCTCGACCCGTGGGTCACCGGTGCGCTGCCTGGCCTGACCCCGACTGCCGCTGACGACGCGGAGACGGTGGTGCTGCAGAACTGGGCACCCGGGCAGGGCAGTGTCGACGCCGTTGCCGCCGCTCGGCAGGCGCTGCCGGAACGAGTCGCGATCGGCAGCTACATCACCGCGGTCGCGGCGAGCGCGGTGCCGGACATCGAGGCGTACGTGCTCGAACTGGCCAAGGCTGGCGCGACTGAACTGCACCTGTACCACTTGGGCCTCGCCGGGCCTGCGCGCTGGCCGGACCTGCACGCCGCCACCGCCGCCGCGCACTCGGCGCCGGTGAACATTGTTTGACGAGGAGATCCATTGAGCCGCGAAACTTCCGCCACGGAACTGGAAAGCGTGCTGGCCGCGGCCGCGGCAGCCGCCCGGCCGTTCGCCGAGAGCACGCCCGCTGAGCGGGCGGGGTGGCTGGCCGCCGCCGCGGACGCGCTCGACGCGGCCGCCGAAGAGCTGATTCCGTTGGCGCATCAGGAAACCCGTCTCCCGGCCGCGCCGCGGCTGAAGGGCGAACTCGCGCGCACGACGTTCCAGCTGCGGCTGTTCGGCGAAGTGCTGCGGGACGGCGAATTCCTGGGCGCGACCGTCGACCACGCCGACCCGGCCTGGCCGATGGGCGCCCGGCCGGACCTGCGCCGGGTGCTCGTGCCGATCGGGCCGGTGCTCGTGTTCGCCGCGAGCAACTTCCCGTTCGCGTTCAGCGTCGCGGGCGGCGACACCGCTTCCGCGCTGGCCGCGGGATGTCCGGTGGTGCTCAAGGCGCACCCGGGACACGAGGAGCTTTCGACGCGGACCGGCGAGATCGTCGCGCAAGCGCTGACTGCCGCGGGCGCGCCGGAGGGTGCGTTCGCGGTGATCCACGGGGTTGAGCAGGGCGTCACGGCGCTGAAGGACCCGCGGATCTCCGCTGCCGCGTTCACCGGTTCCGTGCCGGGCGGGCGCGCGCTGTTCGACATCGCGGTTTCGCGGCCGACGCCGATTCCGTTCTACGGCGAGCTGGGCAGCGTCAACCCGGTCGTCGTGACGCCGGGTGCGGTCGCCGCGCGCGGCGAGGCGGTGGCGAAGGGCTACGCCGGGTCGTTCAGCCTCGGGGCGGGCCAGTTCTGCACCAAGCCGGGCCTGCTGTTCCTGCCCGAGGGCCACGGGCTGGACGACACTCTGCGCGAGGCGGTCGGCGCGGTGGCTCAGCAGGAAATGCTGAACGACCGGATCGCGGCCGGGTTCGCGCAGAAGCTGGCGGACCTGCGCGCGGTGTCCGGTGTCTCGTCGGTCGTGGAAGGCTCGCAGGACGGTGACGCGTTCACCCCGTCGCTGCTGGCGACCACCGCGAAGGAATTCCTGGCCGGCGGCGAGGCGGTCCGCGAGGAGCACTTCGGCCCCGCGTCGCTGATCGTCACCTACTCCGACCAGGCCGAACTGATCGAGGTGCTGGACAGCCTCGAACCCGGCCTGACCGCGACCGTCCAGGGCGAGGAAAGCGACGCGGACTTCGTGCGTCCGCTGCTGCCTGCGCTGACCCGGCTGGCCGGACGGCTGCTGTGGAACGACTGGCCGACCGGCGTCACGGTCAGCTGGGCGCAGCAGCACGGCGGCCCGTACCCGGCGACAACCGCGCCGACCACGACCTCGGTCGGCACCGCCGCTATCGAACGCTTCCTGCGTCCGGTGGCGTGGCAGAGCTTCCCGGACGCGCTGCTGCCGGAAGCCCTGCAGGAGGCGAACCCGTGGCAGCTGCCGCGCCGTGTAGACGGAGCGCGCTGAGCAGACCCCCTCGTGAGTGGCGATCCCGGTTCTCACCGTTATCGCCACTCACGACCAACCCCACTGGGAGGCACCGTCATGCCCGTGAACCGCAGAACCGCACTGCGCGGCGGTGCCGTCGCCGCCGCGTCGGCCGCGTTCCTCGCCGCTTCGCGCCCGGCCTTCGCTTCCGCGGATCCGCTGAAGACCATCGTGGCTGGCTACCGCGAGCTGCAGACGGGCATCAACCGCCCGTCGCCGGAACGCACGGCCGCGCTGAAGAATCTCGGCCGGGTCGCGAAGTCCTACTACGACAGCATGTCGGTGTCCGGAAACGGTCCACTATGGACTGACCTGCCGCTCGGGCCGGGCAGCGACTACACCACGTCGATGTACGCCCGGCTGCGCGCGATCGCTGTCGACTGGGGCACCCCGGGCAGCACGCTTTCCGGCGACCCGAAGGTGCTCGACGGGATCAAGAAGGCGCTGGAGCTGATCTACGCCAGCCAGTACAACCCGCAGGTCGGCGAGATCGGCAACTGGTACACCTATGAGATCGGCGTGCCCTACTACCTGCTGCACACCCTCGTCACGGTCGCTGACCAGCTGACCGCCGACGAACTGGCGCGGTATGTCAGCCCGGTCAAGCGGTTCGTCGGCAATCCGAACCTGCGCGCGAACAACCCGAAGATCGTCGAAACCGGCGCGAACCGCGCGGACAAAGCGTTGATCTCGATAGTGTCCGGCGCGCTGACCGGCGACACCGCGTGGATCCGCACCGGCATCGACGCGATCACCGACGTCGCCGGCGGGGGAGCGGCGAGCGTACTGGCGAAGCTGGCCCGCGCGGCGGGAGACGGCTTCCACGCCGACGGCTCGTTCATTCAGCACGACACGATCCCGTACCCCGGCCACTACGGCATCGTCCTGCTGACCGCGCTCGCCGGGACGATCCACGTCACCGAGGGCACCGAGTACGCGCTGCCGGACGACCTGAAACAGAAGGTGTACGCGCTGGTCGGCGACACGTTCGCGCCGTTCGTCTACGCGGGCGCGCTGATGGAGCCGGTGCGCGGGCGGATGCTGTCGCGCCAGGGCGAAACCGCGCACGACATCGGACACCAGTTGACCGTCGCGACTTTGGTTCTCGCGCGGTCGGCAACCGGGACCGTGAAGTCCGAACTGTCCGGCCTCGCCGCGAAGTGGATCAAGGAAGGCACGTACGCGCCGTTCCTGGAGATCCCCGACCCCGAACGCTTCGCGCCGGGCCCGGACCTCGTCGCGACGCCGGGCATCGAGTTCGCCCAGGAAATGCTCGCCGGACGCACGCGGCCTGCGCCGATCGTCGCGACGCACCGGATCTTCGGCCAGCAGGACCGGATGGTGCACGTGACCGAGGGCTGGTCGGCGTCGCTCGGCGTCGGCTCCACGCGAATCTCGCGCTACGAGTCGATCAACGGGATGAACCTGCACGGCTGGCACGTCGGCGACGGCGTGCTGTATCTGTTCCTTCCCAACGCGAAGGGCCACTACTCGGACGCCTATTGGCCGACTGTCGATCCGGCGCTGCTGCCCGGCACCACCGCGAAGGCCGGTCCGCCGGGACCGCTGGCGGCGACGCCGCTGACGACGAAAGCGCACGTCGGCGGCGTGCGCTGGGACGCCCGGCACGGCGCGTACGCGATGGATTTCGTCTCCGAAGACGGTTCGCTGACGGCGAAGAAGTCGTGGTTCTTCACTCCGGCGGGCATCGTCTGCCTCGGCGCGGGGATCACCGACACCTCCGGACAAGCGGTCCGGACGACGATCGAAAACCGCAACCTCGGCGAAAACGGACGCGGCACGCTGCTGGCCGACGCGCGCGTGGTCGGCGATTCGAGCACGCTGCACCGGCCGCGCTGGCTGCACCTCGACCACGTCGGCGGGTACGTCCTGCTCGACAACGCCGAGGTCACCGCCCTGCGCGAAGACCGGACCGGCGCGTGGCGCGACGTCGACACCGGTGCGAACACGAAGGGCACCACCACGCCGAACACGCGGCGGTACCAGAAGCTGGTGATCGAACACGGCACGAAGCCGGTGGACGCGAAGTACGCGTACGCGGTTCTGCCGGGCGCGTCGGTGGTGGGGACGGTCGCGTCGGTGCTCGCCTGGCGCGTCCGGGCGAACACGGCCGCTGTCCAGGCCTTGCGGCTGTGGGATAACACACTGCTGGCAAACTTCTACAGTGCGGGTACGGTAGACGAAGTATCCGTTTCAGGACCGGCTTCGGTAGCGCTCGGCAGGAACAGCCTCGCTGTTTCCGATCCGACGCAGCTGCAGGACAGCGTCCGCGTGACGGTGCGGCGGCGCACGGTGGAAGTCCCGCTCAAGGGCACCTTCGGCGCCACCAGGGTTGTTTCCCTGCGGTGAGCACGGTTTTCCCCGCCGGGCCGGTGGTTCCCGGCCTGGCCCGGCGGGGCCCCACTTGACCCGGCCCCGGCCGTAAGGTGTGCGGGAGTCGTCTCGGGCGGGGAGGAATTGTGGCGCATTTCGATGTCCTGGTCGTCGGAGCCGGGCTGTCCGGCATCGGCGCGGCCTGCCGATTGCAGCAGCAGGCGCCGGACCGGACGTACGCCATCCTCGAAGCGCGAGACACGATCGGCGGAACCTGGGACCTGTTCCGGTACCCGGGCGTCCGCTCCGATTCGGACATGTTCACGCTCGGCTACCCGTTCCGGCCGTGGAGCAAGGACCAGTCGATCGCGTCCGGAGCGGAGATCCTGGACTACATCCGCGAAACCGCCGCGCAGTACGGGGTTTCCCGGCACATCCGGTTCGGGCACCGGGTGGTGCGGGCGTCCTGGTCGTCGGCTTCGGCCCGCTGGACGGTAGAAGCCTCGCACGACGGCGAGATCGTCACCCACACCTGCTCTTTCCTGTATTTGTGCAGCGGCTACTACAGCTACGAGAACGGCCACGTCGTCGATTTCCCCGGCCGCGACTCATTCCGCGGCGAGATCGTGCATCCGCAGTTCTGGCCGGAAGACCTGGAGCTTTCCGGCAAACGCGTCGTCGTGATCGGCAGCGGGGCCACCGCGGTCACGCTGGTGCCGGAACTGGCCGCGCAGGCGGAATCGGTGACGATGCTGCAGCGTTCGCCGAGCTATGTCCTGGCCCGGCCGTGGACGGATTCGCTCGCCCGCCGGTTGCGCGGAATCCTGCCTTCGCGGCTCGCTTACCACGTCGTCCGTGCGAAGAACGTCCTGGTGACGACGCTGCTCTACCAGATCTCTCGGCGGCAGCCCCGGCGCGTGGCGGCGTTTTTGCGGGACGCGGCGGAGAAGCAGCTGCCCGCCTCGATCCCGGTCGATCCGCATTTCTCGCCCCGGTACCAGCCCTGGGACCAGCGGCTGTGCCTGACGCCTGGCGCGGATTTCTTCCAGGCGCTGCGCGGCGGCAAGGCGGACATCGTCACCGAACGGATCGACCGCTTCACCCCCGAAGGCATCGCGCTGGAATCAGGCACGCAACTGCCCGCGGACGTGGTCGTCACCGCGACCGGCCTGCGGGTGATCGCCTTCGGCGGAATCGAACTGAGCGTGGACGGTGCGGTGATCGAGCCGTCGGAACAGCTGGTGTACAAGGGAATGATGCTCGGCGGGGTGCCGAACTTCGCCTGGTGCGTCGGTTATGTGAACGCCTCGTGGACGCTGCGGTCGGACCTCGTTTCGCGATACGTGTGCCGGTTGCTGAACCACCTGTCCCGCAACGGTTTCGACACGTGCGTACCCCGCCCGCCCGCGATCCCGGAGTCGACGCGGCGGCCGATGATGGACCTGACGTCGGGCTACCTGACGCGAGCTGCCTCGGTACTGCCCCGCCAAGGCGACCGGCGACCATGGCTGATGCGCCAGAACTACGTCCTGGACGCGGCCGACCTCCGGCTGAGCCGAGTGGACGACGGGGTGCTGCGGTTCGAGCGCGCTGTGCAGCGGAGTGCTTGACCTCCTTGACTGGGGTTCTGCTGGGCTTTCGTGGCTTGTCGGGGTGACGCGGGGGTTGTGGTGGGGTCCTTCCGTTCTGATCTGCTCGGCGTCCCTGATTTCTGGACAGGGGAGTGGTCGTGCCGCGGTTTCCTTGGCCTGGTCGGCTTTTCTGCCGACCTGGCGGGAGCTGCGGCGGTCGTGTTGAGATCCTTCCCGCAACCTGCTCGGCTTCCTGGCGGCGCGCCGTGGTCGTGCCGCTGTCCTTCCTGGCCTGGCTGACTTGTGCGGCGGTTCGGCGGGTGCCTTGGCGATTCTGTCGAGATCGGCCCCGTCCGACCTGGTGGCGTTCCTGAGCACTTGGCGGTGGAGCCTCGCGGTGGTGCCGAGGTTCTTCGGTGCTGGCCTGGCTGGTCTTTCTGGCGACGTGACGGGAGCCCTGGCGGATTCTGCCGAGGTCGTTCCGGCCTGCCCTGCTCGGCATCCTCGACGGGCTTGGCGGAGCGCGTCGAGGTCGCGCCGAGCCCTTCCGGCCGACGCTGCCCAGCGTTCCCGGTACCCTGGCCGGGAAACGCCGCGCTCGTCCCGGAAATCCCGGCCCGATCTCAGCTTCCGCAATGAACCGGCCGAGAGCCGCGGCCCCGGCGAAATCCTCCGGTCTGGCTGCGGCGCCGGCCGGTCAGCAGCTCCATTCTTTGTCCAGGTCGAGGTTTTCCCGCCGCTGGGTAAAGGAAAACCAGTTTCCGGAATCGTCGCGGAAGATGGCCTCGGTGCCGTAGGGCCGCTCCTGCGGCTCCTGCACGAACTCGACTCCGCGCGCCTTCAAGGTCCTGTAGTCGGCGTGAATGTCGTCGGTCCCGAAAACCCCGGCTCCCAGCACCCCCTTGGCGACGAGCTTCCTCAGCGCTTCGGCGGATTCCGGGTCGAGCGCCGGCCCGCCTGGGACCATCAGGGTGATCTCGAGATCCGGCTGGTCCTTCGCCCCGACGGTCAGCCAGCGCATCCCGCCGTCGCCCATCGTCAGGTCGGTGCGGACTTCCAGGCCCAGCTTTTCGGTGTAGAACTCCTTGGCCCGGTCATGGTCGAGGACCCAGACGTTGGCGATGGACAGCCCCTTGATCACAGCTGACTCCTTGTGCCCGGCAGGCGCTGTTCGCCTGCTCTCTGTGATCAACCGTAGCTACCGGCAGGGTCGTCCGGCTTCTTGAAAATTGCGGTCCTCGGCCGGCGGTCGCGGAAGCGGCTTTCTGCCAGACCTGTCTGGAACGCTCCGGGGCACGGACATGACGCTGCAGTCGACGATCGACTGCTCTGATCCGCAGAAGATGGTCGCGTTCTGGGCCGCGACGTTCCGCTGGACGTCCGCGCAAAGCGAAGTCAAGGCCGAGGCGGAGCGATTGGTCGAAGCCGGCGCCACCGTGCTGCGCATCGACGACGAACCGGACATGGGGCATTAGGCCGCGGCCATGCAGGACTCGGAGGGCAACGAATTCGACATCGTCTGAGCAGCGTCGCGACGGTGCCGGTCACCCCGCTCGTTCCCGGGTGCGACGATCGCGTCCGGCGCAGTACGGGGGTTGGGTGGAGTTCGGCGGCGAATCCGTTAGGCGAACGAGCCCTCGTTCCTTGGCCAGTCACGGTTGAGTCACTGCGCATCCGTGAGATCTCTCCGCGCCGGGAACCGGGACCGTTCGAGGTGCACTCCCTTGTCCGGCAACGGATCCAAGACAGCTAGGAGGTCTCGGCGCGCCAGGGGCCAAGATCGTTCATCGCTCAAGATCCGGTTTCGATGCCTGCCCCTGGCCCTTGAACCCGCCGTGCCACAGGAGCGCGTAACACCCGGGGACCAAGGCCGAGCCCTGACTGACGTGCCGTGCACGGTATTCGCTCGGGGTCAGGCCGGTGTGTTTCTTGAAGCTCGCCGAGAAGGATCCCAGGCTGCTGAACCCGACCAGGGTGCAGATTTCGGTGACGGACAGATCGGCAGTCCGCAGCAGATCCTCCGCCCGCTCAATCCTGCGACGGCTCAGGTACTGTCCCGGCGTTTGGCCGTATACGGTGCGGAAAAGGCGCACGAAGTGGTAGCGAGAGTATCCGGCGTGCGCGGCGATCGCGTCCAGGTCGAGGGACTCGGCCCAGTCCCGGTCCATGGCGTCCTTGGCCAGACGCACCTGCCGCAGCTGCGAAAGCCGGACTGCGGGGGCCGGACCGGGGGTGGTTCCCATTTCCCGATGGTGACACACCTGCGCGGCGGGGGGCTCGGGCTGCGTCGAGTCTGGGACGTTCGCGTCGCGGCCGCGGGCCTGCCCATGTTGCATTCCTGCCGAGGTTCGAGGCAGGCCAGCGACTTCGGACTCGGAGGGAGTCGGCGCTGGCCGACACGCGTATCGCGCCAGGACCTCGGGCTCGCTGGGATGCCGGGGCGGCCAGCCTGGCACCCGGCGGCTTTCGCCGTCCGGCCTCGGTCCGTGCCCTGAGCCAGGCTTCGAGCATGCCAAAACCTCGATGTCCTCACGCCGCCGAGTGTGCGAGCCAGTGGTCGGCCAGGTCTTGGTCCCCGGCAACCGTGATCCGGCCGGGCGGCAACCGCCGGGTGAGCACCAGCAGGAGATCTCCGACAGGACCGGTCAGCGTCACGTCCGCGGTGCCGGTCGCGCGTTCCCATCGCACGCCGTCGGGGGTGCGGGTGATCAGCCAGCCCACGCCGACACCGGGGTTGAGCTGGAGCGTTTGGCCGTTGCCGCGGAGGGACGAGAAAGCCGGTCTCAGCGTCGTCATGACCGGGTGGGACAGCATTTCCAGCCACTCGCTGATCGCGTCGGCTGCGAGGTCTGGGGCCACCTCGAAGGCGGTGCCCGTGGCGAGGGCCGCGTCCGCGTGGTGCACCGTCGTGTCGTGGAGCATGCGGCGCAGCCAGAACGTCGCCGGTCGCGGGCCGAAGAATGTCCACACTGGACTGTCGGCGGCGGCGAGCACCGCGTCGGCGAGGTCCGCGGCTCCGGCGCGCAGCCAGCCGGACCATTCGCCGGGCGCGCCGGGGTTCGCTTCGAACGGGTCCGGCACCGGGGCGGCGCCGGACCGGATGAGGCTTGCCGCCCAGCGGTGCGCCTGTCCGACGTGTCCGGCCAGCACCCGCAGCGGCCACTCCGGGCAGGTGGGCACCGGAGTCTCCGGATCCGCGCCGGTCACCGCCTTCGCGAACCCGGCGGTGTGCTCGTGCAATCCCTGGAAAAGTCGTGCGGTATCGAGATCCATGGTCGTACCGTACGAACTCCACCCGGCTGGAGGTTCCATTGGAAGTGACCGGCGACACACTCGGAATCGGCGATCTGGCGCGGCGTACCGGCGTGCCTGTCCGCACGATTCGCTTCTACTGCGACGAGGGACTGCTGGAGCCGGCGCGCAGCGTCGGCGGGCACCGCCGGTTCGATCCGGCGGAGGTGCACCGCCTGAACCTGGTGCGGCGGTTGCGCGGACTCGGTCTGAACCTGAAGTCGATCACTGACGTTCTCGCCGGGGAGCGTTCCCTCGCCGAGGCAGTGGCCGCCGAGCGCCTCGCGCTCGACCGCGAGGTGACGACGTTGGCCTGGCGACGCGCAGCTCTCCGCGCCGTCGAGGAGGCACTGCCTGCCGACCGCGCCGCTCGGCTCGAGCTGTTGTCCGCGGTGACGGACGGGTTTGCCGCGCAGGAGGCTCTCGTTCGCTTCTGGCATCCGATGGCCACCGGCGCAGTCCCGCCGGACACGGCCGACATGTTCCTCGCCGTGAGTGCGCCGCGGCCGCCGGAGCTGCCGACTCCGGCGCAGGTCGTCGCCTACGCTGAACTGGTGCTGCTCGCCGCCGACCGCGCGTTCGCCGCCCGGATGCGGACCAGCCCTCTGGTCACTCGCCTCGGCGTTCTCCACGACGGCGTCGGCGCGGCGTGCGAGCTGGCGTCCCCGCGGGTGGCGGCTGGAGCCCGGCCGGGACCGGGGCCCGCGCTCGACCTGTTCGCCGCGGCGCACGCCGCCGCGTCCGGCACCGGCGACACCCCGGAGTTCCGGTGCGCGCTGCGGCGGCGCACCGCTGCCGACCGGCATCCGCAGGTACGCCGCTACTGGCGTCTCGCGGGCGAGATCACCGGCGAAGCCGCGCCGGTCGGAGTCGCGCATACGTGGTTGCTGGACGCGCTGGACTGTTCGGCCGGCTGAGGCTTTCCCAGCGGTGGGCATGCCAGCGTGCCTGTCGTCGGCTTGACCGCAGAACTGAACGGCAAGCAGGGCAACGCATTCCGCTCGGCTGGACAAAGCCGCGCACGGAAGCCCACACTTAAGGCGAAACGGTGGCCCGTCGGCGAGACAGAGGGGCGTCCTTAAGCCAAGCGACGACGGCGCCGACGAAGCCGTTCGCAGACGACAAGGCTTGGGCCGCTGGACACCCCGGAGCCCCACTGGCATCGCCCATCCGCGTCGGTGCGTTCCCAGGCGAAACCGTGCCGCGCGAACTCGGCCGTGGCGTCAGGTCATTGCGCGGTCGCGGCGGCGGCCCAGCGGGTCAAGTCCTCCCTTCGCAGCGCAGCTGCCATCAGGTCCGGGAAAAGGTCCGGCGTGCAGGCGAAAGCGGGCACGCCCAGTTCGCTGAGCGCGGCGGCGTTCTCGCGGTCGTAGAACGGCGCTCCGGAATCGGACAGCGCCAGCAGTGTGACCACCTGCACCCCGGACCCCACCAGATCCGCGACCCGGCGCAGCAGATCGTCCCGTACCCCGCCCTCGTACAGGTCGCTGATCAGCACCAGCAGGGTCTGCTCCGGGCGCTCCACCAGTCCTTGGCAGTATGCCAACGCACGGTTGATGTCCGTGCCGCCGCCGAGCTGGGTGCCGAACAGGACGTCGACCGGGTCGTCCAGGTGGTCGGACAGGTCGGCGACGGCGGTGTCGAACGCGACGAATTTCGTGCTCAGGGCGCGCATCGAGGCGAGCGCCGCGCCGAAGACGCCCGAGTACACCACGGATTCCGCCATCGAACCGGACTGGTCGACGGCAAGGATCACGTCCCGCCGGACGCTGTGCTCCCGGCGGCCGAAGCCGAAAAGCTGTTCGGGCACAATGGTTTTCAGCTCGGGCGAGTAGTGCTTCAGGTTCCGGCGGACGGTGCGGTTCCAGTCGATGTCCGCGCCCCGGGGGCGCTGGGTGCGGGCGGCGCGGTCCAGCGCGCCGCGCACCGCGGCCCGGGTGCGTTCGGCGAGGCGTTCCTCCAGTTCGGTGACGACCTTGCGCACGACGGTGCGTGCGGTCTCCTTCGTCTCCTCGGGCAGGACGTTGTTGAGGGACAACAGGGTCCCGACCAAATGGACGTCCGGTTCCACGGCGCTCAGCAGCTCCGGTTCGAGCAGCATCCGGGTGATGCCCAGCCGGTCCACTGCGTCGCGTTGCATGACCTGGACGACGGAGCCGGGGAAGTACTTCCGGATGTCGCCCAGCCAGCGTGCGACCCGCGGGGCGGAGGCTTGCAGGCCGCCGCTGCGGTCACCGCTGCTGCGCGGGTTCCGGGGGCGCTCGTCGTACAGGGCGGCCAGCACGTTGTCGACGCCAGTGTCCCCTTCGGACAGTGCGTGGCCGGTGCCGTCGGAGTCTCCGCCCAGCACTAGGCGCCAGCGGCGGAGGCGTTCGGGATCGGTGGTCACGGGGCGGCTCCCAGCAAGGTGGCGAAGACCGGCAAGGCGGCTGCGGCGCGGATCTCGTCGAGGTCCTCGGCGAGTGCCGATTCGGCCGGGCGCGTGCCGGACAAGGTGGCGGCGCGTTCCCCGATGGCGCGTTTCTCGGGGCCGGCGAAAGCCCCGAAAGTGCGGCGCAACAAGGGAAGCACCTCGGTGAAGACCTCAGGCGGGATCGAGGCCAGCCAGGTGTCGACGACGCGCAGCATGCGCTCGTCGTGGATCAGCAGGAGCGCGCCGCCGGAGAAGAAGCCTTCGACATAGGCCGCGCCGTCGGTCGGTGCGATGCCGGGGGTGAGCATGCGGCCCAGCCGCAGTTCGACCTCAGCGCCGTCGAGCAGATCGGCGTCGTGCAGGAGGCGCACGATGCGGCCCGCCAGCAGCGGCGGCAGAGCGTCGCGACTGGACAGCCGGGCGAGGGCGGTGAACCAGCGATCCCGGGCGGACTCGCCCAGAAGGTCGGTGGCTTCGTGGACGTCGTCGATCAGCTCGCAGAACTGAGCGGCGGCCTCCTCGTCGATGCCGTGCACGGCGGGCGGAAGCCCGGCGCAGACCCGGGTTAGGACCCGGTCGGCGACTTCTTGCAGCTGTGCGGTGTCGGTGCCGCGTACGTCGCCGTAGCGGGTTGCCCGGGCCAGCGGAGGCAAGGCGGTCATGAGGTGGGCGACATCCGCGTCGGCGGCGGCGCGGGTGTCCAAGGCCGCGAGGGTCTCCGGCAGGGCGTCTCCCAGGTCGGCCAGGAGGCAGCGTTCGACCGCGGCGGTGATGTCGGCGAGCGAGGGAGACTCGGCGACGGTTTCGCGCACGACCGCGGTCGCGGCGGCGGGCACGGTGGTTCCGTGCACGGCGGCCGCGACGAGGTCGACCTCGAAACCTGGTTCCCAGCAGAGGACCCAGGTCTCGCGGAAGGTGCCTTTGTTCCGGACCGAGGACAGTTCCGGCTCGCCCCAGGGAATGCCGAGGATCCGCAGCCGGTGCAGCAGGCGCGAGCGGTCCAGTCCGCCGGGGGTGCGCAGGTCCAGGTCCAGTTCGCGGGCCTGGGGCTCGCGTTTGAGCCGGAGCCGCCGGGCGGTGGCGACCACGTCGGCGGCCAGCGGAGCCTGCGGGACGCGGTCCGGGACCTCGCCGAGGAGTTCGCCGACCACCAGCCGCCGGGTGACCAGGTCGGCTTGGACGTCGTCGCCTCCGCACAGGACGGCGCGGGTGGCGGCGTCCACCTCGGCGAGCCCGGCTGACGACCTTCCGCGCAGTGCGGCCAGCGTGTCCGCCAGCCGTACCGCTTCGATCACGTGCGCGGTGGAGACGGGCAGGTCTTCCTCGCGCAGCACTCCTGCGACGGCGGTGAGCCACCGCGTGGTGACGTCGCCGGCCGTGCTGAACAGATGGTGGTACCAGCCGGGGGAGCGGACGCCCGCGCCGTAGCCGGTGACCGACGCGAGCCTGCCGTGCGTCCACGGCACCCAGGTGCACACGACCTTCCGCTTCGGGAGTCCTTTGAGGACAGCCTGGTCCTGGGAAGCGGGCGGCAGCGGATCGGCCAGCGCGGGCACGTGCCAGGCCCCGCACACCACGGCAATCCGTTCGTAGCCTTCTTTCCGCGTCTTGCGCAGCACGTTCCGCATGTACGCCTCGCGCCGCTGTTCGTGCGGATCGTCCGGCCGGTCGCCCTCGCGCAGCGCGGTCATCGCGTCGGCGATCACCTCGAACGGCGATTCCTCGCCCCGGCGGGATTCGACGAAATCGTCCCACCAGCGTTCCGGATCGTCGTACCCGCCCGCCGCGGCGAGTTCCGCGAGCGGGTCTGCGCGGGGCGCGGTCCGCTCCTCGCCGAGCGCGAACTGGTGCGCCGCCGGAAGATCGCAGAACTTCACCGGAATCCCGGCAGCGGCGGCGTATCGCAGCGCCTGCCATTCCGGGCTGAACACCGCGAACGGCCAGAAAGCCGCGCGCGACACGTCGTCGGACGCGTACGCCAGCAACGCCACCGGCGGCCGCATGTCGTCGTCCGCGGCGAGATCGACGAGCTGGTCCGCCTCCGGCGGTCCCTCGATCAGCACCACGTCCGGTTCCAGTTCGGCGAGCCGGGCGGCCACCGCCCGCGCCGAACCGGGACCGTGGTGCCGGATCCCGAGGAGATGAGTGGTCATCCGGCGATCTCCTGGCCTGCCCGGTAGAAGTCGGCCCAGCCTTCCCGCTCGCGCACGACGGTCTCCAAGTACTCGCTCCAGATCGCGCTGTCGGCCACCGGGTCCTTCACGACCGCACCGTGAATCCCCGCCGCGACGTCCTGCGCGCGAAGGACGCCGTCGCCGAAGTGCGCGGCCAGCGCCAGTCCGCCGGTGAGCACGCTGATGGCTTCCGCCGTCGACAGCGTGCCGGACGGGGTTTTCACCGCGGTGCGGCCGTCCTCGGTGCGGCCCGCCCTCAGCTCGCGGAAAACCGTGACCACACGGCGGATTTCGGCGAGATCCGCCGCCTCGGCGGGCAGCGACAGCGCGGCGCCCAGCTGGCCGACCCGCCGCCGGACGATCTCCACCTCGGCCTCGGCAGTGTCCGGCAGCGGCAGCACGACGGTGTTGAACCGGCGGCGCAGCGCGCTCGACAGCTCGTTGACGCCCTTGTCCCGGTTGTTCGCCGTTGCCACCAGCGTGAACCCGGGCCGGGCCTGAACTTCCGCTCCCAGTTCGGGGATCGGCAGCGTTTTCTCGGACAGGATGGTGATCAGCGAGTCCTGCACGTCCGCCGGGATGCGGGTGAGTTCTTCCAGCCGGGCGACCTTGCCGTCGCGCATCGCGCGCAGCACCGGGCTTTCCACCAGCGCCTGGTCGCTCGGCCCCTCGGCGATGAGCCGCGCGTAGTTCCAGCCGTAGCGGATCTGCTCCTCGGAGGTGCCCGCGGTGCCTTGGACGAGCAGCGTGGAGTCCCCGCTGATCGCCGCCGCGAGGTGCTCGGACACCCAGGTTTTCGCCGTGCCCGGCACGCCGAGCAGCAGCAGCGCGCGGTCGGTGGCGAGAGTGGCGACCGCGACCTCGATCAGCCGCCGCGGGCCGACGTACTTCGGGCTGATCTCGGTGCCGTCGCCGAGTTTCCCGCCGAGCAGGTAGGTGACCACCGCCCACGGCGAAAGCCGCCACGACGGCGGTTTCGCCCGGTCGTCGGCCGCGGCGAGGGCGGCCAGTTCTCCGGCGTATTCCTGTTCGGCGTGCGGCCGGAGGACGGGGGACGTCATGCGAGCTCCTTGTGCATTTCACGGCGGAAGGACAGGGTTTCGGCGACTGCGCGCCGCCACGGGGCGGCCTCGCCGGGAAGCGGGATCTCGGCCAGCGGGTGGCCGAGGCAGGGGACCGGCACGGCTTTCGCGATCAGCGCGGCCGCGTGCGCGACCAGCCGGTGGTCGCGCTGGCCGGCGACCCAGTCGAGCAGCACCGTGCCGAGCGCGGCGGGCCACGGCTGCGGCAGGTCGAGGATGAGCCGGGTGAGAGCTTCGACCGGCAGCCCGCGAGTCAGCTTCGCGACGGTGGCGGCCTGCTGCTCGGGTGACAGCACACCGATCAGCGCGGCAGTGCTGCGCCCGCCGGGTTCGGCCTCCACGAGGGCTTGCGCCCACTGCTCGTCGCGTTGCCGGAGCGCGGCGGTGGCCCAGCTTTCGCGCACCACGTTCAGCGGCGGGCCTTCGACGAGCATCCCGGCCAGTTCGCCCGGGGTGCCGTACTCGGCCCAGAACCGCAGGGGAGTGGCAGCGATGATCGCGCGCAGCCGGGCGGTGCCTTGCCCGGGCCCCGGCGGGACGCGGATGCCGTCGCGGATCAGGCTGTCGTCCGGCTCGGGCGGCGTGAATTCGAGAACGTCCGCCCGCAGTGCCCGGCTGCGCACCGTGACACAGGCCCGCAGCCGTTCGATCATCCGCTCGCCGGACGCCGAACCGGGATACCGGCCGATCAGCCGCAGCGCGATCTCGCGCACCCCGGCCGCCCGGTCCCCGAGCGCGGCTTCGACGAACGGCTCGTCCTCGTCGGCCAGATGCTCGCCGAGCAGGGACAGGAACGTCGCCCGCAGGTCGGCCGGTTCGTTGCCCCAGGCGGCGGCGAGCGTTTCCCGCGCACGGGCGGGATCGGCGACGAGCACGCGTTCCAGCCAGGCCTGCCGCCGCGCGGCGGTGCCGAACTGCCAGGCGTCGTCGCTGGTGTCGTCGTCGGCGGCGACCAGGAACGCCCAATCCGGATTCCGCTCGCCGAGCCACGCCCCGACCGGACCGGCGACCGTGGCGAGCGGAGCCCGCAACGACACCCGGGTCCGCGCGGCGTCCGCCAGCGCGGGCAGCCGCTCGGCCGGGACGCGGAATCCCTTGCCCGCCACCGTGGTCAGCCATTCCTCCACCAGTTCGGGCCGGTTGGCCGACAGCAGGTGGACGAGCCGCGCCCGCGCCACCGTCGGCACGAACGGCCGGGTGTCCTCCGCGGCGGCGGGTTCGGGCTCGACGCCGGTGAGCGGTCGCTGCCCGGCGCGCCGGTATCCGGTGTACGCCGCCGCCGCGACGAGCGCTTGGTCGGCCGGTTCGGTGCGTTGGCCGGCGATTTCCCTTACCCCGGGCGGCAATCCGGCCGGGTCGAGTGCCCGGCGGCGGGTGCCGAGCAGGACGGTGCCGACGAGGTCTTCCCACGCGTTCACAGTCGCACCATCCCGTCGCGATGCCAGCAGCTCAACGGCCGCAGCCCCGCCGTCGTCCACTCGGCGGCCACCGTGACCGGCCGCTCGGCCGCGAGCGCCAGCAGCGGCCAAGGATCCACCGCAGGCGCCAGCGGCAGGGCCGCACCGTCTACATCGGACAGTGCCCAGCCGTCCCCGTGCCGCGCCGGGCGGAGCTCGGACAGCAGCACCGGCCACCGGTCCAGCCACGGATCGGCCGCGAGCGCGGCGGCGTGGCCGGCAAGAGCCGAAGCGAACGTGCCGCCGATCGGTGCGGCCTCCGGGGCCTCGGGTTCCTCGCGACGGTCGAACACCGCCCGCAGCGGCACCGCTCCCGGGTGGAACACCAGCTCTCCCGCGACCACGAATCCCGGCGGCAGCGAACTGTCCAGCGGACGTCCCGGCGGCGCGAACGACAGCACCAGCGCGTCCCGGCCGCTGCGTTTGCCCCGCAGCCACGTGCGCCTGCTGCGCAGCGAATCCTGTTCCTCGTCGATCGCGCCGGTGACCAGCCATTGGTCCGGCACGCGTTCGCCGGATTCCAGGACCTGCGCGTTGCCTGTCGAGAACCCGAGCCGGGACCGGACGGTGTCGGCGAGCCCGGACGGCAGCGATTCCAGCCTGCTCGCCGCGTCCGCGAGCACGTACACCAGCGACAGCTCGGCCAGCAGCAGGTCCGGCCAGTCCCGGCCGCGCCCGACCAGCGCCGCGGCCCGGCGCAGGCCGTTCGCCAGGCCGGGAGCTTGCGCGTCGACCATGCGGGAGGCGACCGCGAGCAGTTCGTCGGAGCCGCCGCGCTCGAACGTCGCGAACCCGGCGGACACCCGGTCGGCGAGCCATCCGCGCAGCTCAGCGGCCCCCGCGGTGACGCGTGCGAGCCGCTCCCGCGCCCGTTTGGCCGCCGCCTCGAGGTCCTTCGGCGCGTCCGTTTTCTTCTCGGTCCGTTCCGCCCGCGCGGCCCGTTCCTCGAGCCACTGGTGCACCCATCCGGGCTCCTCCGCGCGGGGGACCTGCCCGTCGGCCCAGAGCAGCAGCAACCCCAGCGCGTGCTTGCACGGGAACTTCCGGCTCGGGCAGGTGCACCGGAACGCGGGCCCGGCCGTTTCCACCGTCGTCTGGTACGGCCGCTTCCCGCTGCCCTGGCAGGCGCCCCAGACGGCACGGGCCGAGGCTCCCGCGTCCGACCACTTCGCCGGTGCCGCCTGCCCGCGCCCGGCTTTCGCCGACGCGGCGTCCGGCGCGAGTTCGAGCACCCGCTCCGGGCTCCACCGCGCCGCTGCTTCGTCCCCCACGTTTTCCTTGCCGCTCTCCCAGATCCGTCCCCGTCAGGGGCTGACCCGAAGAGCATCCCACCCGCCACCGACAATTTCCGCGACGGAGGCGGAACCAGGCGGGCGCAGCCCGGGGTCAGGAGGTTTCGACCGCCCCGCGCCAGCGCACCGCCGGCCGCAGCCGCTCGGCGTTCACCCGGTGCTTGTTCGCGCCCACGATGTCGAACATCGACTCGATCAGCGTGTCCGACAGCAGATGCGGCTCCAGCCCCAGTTCGAGCAGCCCGGTGTGCTTGACGTTGTAGTAGTGCTCGGGCTGCTCGACCCGCGGGTTGTCCAGGTTCTCGATCTGCACCGGCCCGGGGAAGCGGTCGGCGACGAGTCCGGCGATCTCCCGCACCGACATGCTCTCGGTCATCTGGTTGAACACCCGGAACTCGCCGCGCCCGGCCGGATTCTCCACGGCCAGCCGGATGCACTCGACGGTGTCGCGGATGTCGATCAGGCCGCGCGTCTGCCCGCCCTTGCCGTACACCGTGAGCGGCTGGCCGAGAACGGCCTGGATGACGAACCGGTTGAGCACCGTGCCGAACACCGCGTCGTAGTCGAACCGCGTGGCCAGCCGGGGGTCGAGCGCGGTCTGCGGCGTCTGCTGGCCGTACACGACGCCCTGGTTGAGGTCGGTCGCGCGCAGGTCCCAGATCCGGCAGGCGAACTCGATGTTGTGCGAATCGTGCACCTTCGACAGGTGGTAGAACGAGCCCGGCTTCTTCGGGTACAGCATCCGGTCGCGGCGGCCGTTGTGCTCGACCTCGAGCCAGCCTTCCTCGATGTCGATGTTCGGGGTGCCGTATTCGCCCATCGTGCCCAGTTTGACCAGGTGGATGTCCGGGTCGATCTCCGCGATCGCGTACAGCAGGTTGAGGGTGCCGACCACGTTGTTGTGCTGCGTGTAGACCGCGTGCTCGCGGTCGATCATCGAATACGGCGCGGACCGCTGCTCGGCGAAATGCACGATCGCGGAAGGGTGGAATTCCCGGATCGCGCCGAACAGGAATTCCGCGTCGAGCAGGTCGCCTTCGAAGCGTTCGATCCGTTTTCCGGACACCTCGTGCCACGCGTCGGTCCGGGCGCCCAGGTCTTCGATCGGCACGAGGCTTTCGGCTCCGAGCTCGACGTCGTACTGCCGCCGCGCGAAGTTGTCCAGAACAGCCGCTTCGTGGCCTTTGCCCGACAAGTGGAGCGCAGTGGGCCAGCCTAGGTAACCGTCACCGCCGAGAACCAGCACTCGCATCCGGAGCACCCTTTCCTTTCGTTTCGCGACAGGCACGGCCTTTCGTGGTGCACGACGCCACGTGTCGCGGTGGCAGATCCGAACCTAATCGCCGGCCGCTGATGCTCGGCTGGCAGTCAGCTGTGAATCCGCTGTGGGCCGGGGGGCCGCGCGGCGGAACCGGCGGCCCGAGGGGAAACTGGGGGCATGACGACGGTAACCAACCCGGCGAACCCCCGCACGGCGGAAGAATCGCCCAAGCCGCGCCGCCGCGGCCTGGTCCGGTTCGTCCGCGCGGCCGCCAGTTCGGTGGCCGCGACGCTGCTCAGCCAGGCGACGCTGATCGCGGTGCTCGCCGCGGACGGGGCCCCGTGGCTGGCCAGCGCGGGCGCGTTCGCCGCCGGGGCGGTGCTGAACTTCTTCCTCACCCGGCGCTGGGTGTGGGGCCGTCGCGGCCGTCCCGAACTGGGCCGCGAACTGGTGCCCTACGTTCTCGTCATCTCCCTCGGCGGCCTCGCCTCGGTCGGGCTGACCACGCTCGCCGGGCACCTGCTCGCGCCGCTGCACCTGCCGCACTTCTGGTGGGTCGTGCTGCTCGACGCGGCATACGTGCTCAGCTACGCGCTGGTGTTCGTCGCGAAGTTCACGATGCTCGACCGGTTCGTTTTCGACCGCGGCGCAGCACGTAGCCCCGCCACCACGTCCCCGTCATGACCCGCGCGTAGTTCGCGCCGTACACGACGCTGCCGCCCTTTTTGCTCTTGCCCGCCTTGCGCAGCCGCATGCTCATCGGCCGTTCGAGCACGCGCGCGCCTTGCGCGGTCGCGCCCAGCAGCAGCTCCGACGACTGGTACTGCGGCTCGTTCAGCGGGATCGCGCACGCGAGTTCCGCGCGCAGCGAACGGAATCCGAACGACGTGTCGGTGATCCTCCGCCAGGTGAGCACCGACGCGAGCCACGCGAACACGCGCACGCCGACCCAGCGCATCCGGCTGTCGGCCTCCTCGTGCCCCAAACGCCGGGAGCCCGTCACGAAATCCGCGGTGCCGTCCAGCAGCGGCGTGAGGAGTTCGGCCATTTCGCTGTTGTCGTACTGACCGTCGCCGTCGGTCGTGACGATGTACTTCGCGCCGTTCTCGGCGGCGAGGTGGTACCCGAGGCGCAGCGCGGCCCCCTGGCCGCGGTTAGTCGGCGCGACGCACACGTACGCGCCATGGTCTTCCGCGATGGCCGCAGTGTCGTCCGTGCCGCCGTCTACGACCACCAAGACGTCCACTGGCAGCCCGAGACATTTGTCCGGCATCTTCTCCAGCACTTGGCCGATGCCGCCGGCTTCGTTGTACGCGGCGATCACCACGGTCAGCTCGGACAGCTTCGCGCCGGGATGCCGGTCGTGGAAGTCCGCGATCGCGCCTTCGTCGACAGCGTCCGGATAGCTGCCGAGCCGACGACGGCTGGCCACGGTGAGCGTGGTGAAGCCGAGCGCCCCAGCGACCGGCAACAGCACGAGCGCCGGCAGTTGGTAGCGCCAGGAGAACTCGAACACCGCGGACGAGAACAGCAGGAACAACCCCGTGCCAGCAGCGAACAGCGCACCGCTGCGGGCCGGGTGGCGGGGTTTCTTGCGGCGCAGCAAGGTCAACAGGCCGAGCAGCGCGAAGAACCCGAGCACCGCGCCGGGCACGAACCCGCCGTTGATCTGGTAGTCGCGAAGGAACACCGCGATCGGCTCGTTGACCTTCGGATCCGTGCCGTCGTATTGCTGTGTGACCGCCTTGACCACCGCGGGTTCGGCGAACTCCGGGTAGGTCAACTGGAACTGCCACCGGTCGATCGGCACGTCGGTGACCGCCGTGTCGCGGGTGAACTGGAAGCTCTTGCCGAAGTCGCCGAGGATCGACGTGGCGACGTCCCACCACTGTTTTTTCAGTGCGGTGACAGCGAATTCGCGCGCCAGCGCCCCTTTGTCCGCGCCGGGCGGCAGCGGACCCGGCCACGCCGGGTCGAGGTCGGCGTGCGTGTAGTTGTCGACGAGCCGGTTCTCGACCGGTTCGGTGGGGCAGAACTGCCGCACGACCGGGTCGAGCTGGAGCTTCGCGCAGTCCGCGACCGCGGCGGTGCGGCCGTAGAGCATGCTGCCGGACGGCCCGCTCAGCCCCCATTTCCCCGTCTCTGCCTTGACTTGAGCCGCGTACGGAACCACCACGACGAGGATCGCGAGCAGCCCGATCCCGGCGTCGCGCCAGCCGCGCCACGAACGCCACGCACTGCCCGCGGCGAGCACGTACAGCAGGAACGGCGCGGCGATCGTGATGCCGATCAGCCGCACCAGCACGCCGAATCCGACCGCGAGACCGGCCAGCGCGATCCGCCGCCAGTTCGGTTTTCCCTTGGCCAGCACCAGCCACAGCAGTCCGAACAGCAGCGCCTCGAACAGCACCTCCGCCATGATGTTCTGCTCGATCTGCACCTGGTAGGCGTCGAGCAGCAGCGGCGCGGCGGCCAGCGCGCTCACCCAGTCGCGGGTGCCGAGCCGCCGGGCCAGCGCGTAGATCCCGACCGCGATCGCCAGCCCGCCCAGATGCTGCACGGCGGCGACGAACGACAGTCCGCCGACCGCGAGGAGCGGCTTCAGCAGCAGGTCGTAGCCGACCGGGTTGATGCCGTCGGCGCGCAGGCCGTGCAGATTGTCCAGGTACCGGTAGGAATCGATGTACAGCAGCGCGGGCTGGTAGGCGATCCAGGACAGCACCCGCAGCGTGGTTCCCGCGGCGAGGAGCACCAGCAGGAACGCGTGGCGGCGGAGGAACCCGGTCACGGCGCCTCGGCCCGGTCCAGTCCGGAGAAGTACTTCCAGGCCGTGGCGAGACCGTCGGCGAGGGTGATCTGCGGCCGGTAGCCGATGGTTTCCGCGCTCGCCGACACGTCCACGACCACCGCGGGCATCTCTCCGGCCGGCGCGGGCACATGCTCGACCGGCAGTTCGGCTCCGGTCACCGCGCGCACGGTCTCGACCATTTCCAGCACTGACACCGAATGGCCGGCGCCGACGATCGCGCGTCCGGTGTAGCCGCTCTCGTACGCGAGCGTGATCGCGCGTACGACGTCGTCTACGTGCACGAGGTCGCGACGCTGTTCTCCGGTGCCGTACACACGCACGCCCTCATTATTCAACGCTGCGCGCATCATTCGCGGAACGAAGCTGTCTTTGTGCGACATGCCCGGCCCGTACACGTTGGTGAAGCGCAACGCGCACGTCGTGATGCCGTACGCGCCCGCGTAGCCCGACAGCAGCATCTCGCAGGCGGCTTTCGTGGCACCGTAAGGCGTGAGCGGCTTCATGGGCAGGTCGACCGTGATGGTGTCGGTGCCGACGTCGCCGATCACTGCGTTCGTGGACGCGAGAATGAAGCGCGGCACCTCGCGTACGCGGCATAGTTCGAGAAGTTCTTGTGTCACCGCGACGTTCTCCGCGTACGTGTCGCGCGGCAGCTCTACTGACTTCAGCACGGACGTCAGCGCGGCGAGGTGCACGATCCCGCCGACGCCTGCTTCGACAGCTGCTTCGCGGGTTTCGGCGTCGCGCAGATCTCCGACGACTACGCGTACTCCCTCGTCCGTCGTCTCGTAGCGCACGCGATCCACGACAGTGACCGGATAACCGCGCCCACGGAACTCTCGCACGACAGCGCGCCCGATGAAGCCACTGCCACCGGTGACGACGACGGGTGTCCTTTCAGGACTGTGGGGGAGTGTCATGGCGCACAACCTACCTCCGCAGTCTGTGCGTCACTTGTGTGTCCCTCGCCGGGGCAGGCGCGCGTGCGCGGGACCGCGTGCGGGCACCCCCAGCGACCGCACGCGGATCCCGGTGTTTAGTTTTCTAAACGATGCGCGAGGCGAGTGTAGCCGGAACGAGACGGCTGGTGTCAAGTTTTCGGGACGGTTATGCTGGACGCTGTTACGGAGACGGAACGGTGGTGGGGGCGGCATGGCCGAGCAGGCGGAGGAGCGCAGCTTCGCGGAACGGCTCGCGCACCTGATCGCGACTGTGCACCCGCCGGACCGCAAGCCCTACTCGTACCGCGAGATCGCCCAGGGCGTCGCGGACGTCACCGGCGTCAGCATGTCGGCCACGCACGTGCAGCAGCTGGCCGTCGGCGCGCGGCGCGACCCGAAGCGGTCGCACATCCAGGCGCTCGCGCGGTTCTTCGGCGTCCCGGTCACCTATTTCTTCGACGACGAGGTGGCCGGCCGGGTCGACGAGCAGGTCGCCGACGTGGTCGCCTGGCGCGACACCCAGGCCCGCGACCTGGCGCAGCGCGCGATGCGGCTGTCCGAGCGCGACCGGCGGACCGTTTCCGCCCTGATGGACCAGCTCGGCAGCTACACCGAGGGACGCGATCGCACCCGGCGCGGACGCAAGCCCGAGTGAGCCGGGCGGCTATGCTGGCCACGGCCGGAACGCCGGGGAGTCCCCGGTGCGCCCGGCTGGTCCAGCCGCCGATCGCCTCGGGAGGGGACATCGACCCGACCGTGCGAGTGCGCGCCCGCGACCGGGTGCGCGACCTGCTGCGGCACGTGCCCGCCCCGCGGCCGTGGTCGATGAACGCGTGGATCGACCGGCTGGAACAGCACCGCGGCCGCGACATCGACCTGCTCGCGGTCGACTACGCGCCCGGCCAGCCCTCCGGCGCGTGGCAGCGGCACGAAGACTTCGACCTCATCGCGTACGCGGCGGGCACGTCGTCGCTGCACCAGGACCACATCATCGCCCACGAGATCGCCCACCTGCTGTGCGAGCACCGCGGCGAATGCGTGCTCACCGACGCCGAGGCGGCCGAGGTCGCGCCTGACCTCAGCGCGCACCTGCTGTCTCATCTGCTCACTCGCGTCACCACGAATTCCGACGAGTACGAAGCGGAGCTCATTGCCGTGTTCCTGATGAGTGCCGCCACGGCGGACGGCGCACAGCTGCGGCCAGGCGCTTCCGGTCCGGCGGCGGATCGCGCGCGGCGCTTCGCGTCGCTGCTGGGGTAGCGCGCGGATGATCGACGTTCTTTTCTTCGGGGTCGGCCTGTTCGCCCTCGCGGTCGGGATTTGGCGCGCGGTGCGGGCGCGGCGGACTGGCGCGGGCGCGGGACTGGCGACCAGCCTGATCGCTCTCGGCGTCGCATTCTGCTTGCTCGCCGACAGTGCTCAGGCGATCGAGAGCCAGCTGTACCCGAGCCTTGGGCGGCTGCTGTCGAACCTCGCGACGATGGTGGCCGCGTACGGCATCGAAGTGACTGTCGCGGAGATCGGTGGCGTGGCAGAGCGTCGGCGGCGCGCGCGGCTCGGGGCGTTGATCGTCGCGCTTGTCGTCCTCACTGCGTCGTTCTTCGCGACGCGCGGGCTGCCGACCGGCGTCGGGCTCTTCGACGAGCTGTACCGGTCGAATCCGACATTGGTCGTGTACATCGTCGTCTACACGCTGTACCTGGGCGTGGCGGTGGCGGACATCGCCGTGGTGTCGGCCGGAGCGGTGCGCGCGGGCACCGGCGCGTTGCGGGCCGGGCTGGGCATCATGCTCGTCGCCTGCGTGTTCGCTTTCGCTTATCTGACCGGCAAGATCGTCGATCTGATCAGCGACCTGACCGCCGAGCATCCGGTCACGAAGCTGTGCCGCGGCGCGTTCTCGACGGTCCGGTGCACGCTCGCGGTCGGGTTTCCGGCGATTTCGGTGCTGCTGATCGTGGTGGGGCTGACGGTGCCGGCGTTGCCCGCGCTGGGACAGGCGGTGCGCGACGCGCGGACGCGGGCGGCGCTGCGGCCGCTGCGTCAGCACCTGGCGTCGCGGTACCCGGATGTCGTCCGCCTCGACGACGCGTCGGGGACCGGCCGGGAACGGCTGTTGACGATGATGAGCGAGATCAACGACGGACTGCTGCTGTCCGGCGTCGGCCCCGAGCTGTCGCCGAGCGCGGCCGCGCAGGTGCTGCGCAGCTCGGCGGCGGTGCCGGACGAACCCGCGGAGCCGCCGGTGCTGTCCCAGCAGACCGCTTTCGCGGCCGATGTGGCGCGGCTGCGGGCTATCGCGCGGGCGTTCCGAGCGGAGCCGACAGCCGGAGCTGCCAACCCTGCTCGGTGAGCACGACGAGGTGCAGCGTTTCCGCCCGGGCGGTGATCGGCAGCAGGGCCTGCGCTCGTCCGGCGACCTCGGCGCGCTGGTCGTCGGTGCCGCCGAGGGCGATCGTCAGATGGGCTGGCGGGTGCGCTCCGAAGCGGCCGCCGTACGGGGGCGTGTCGGGCCAGTGATCGCATACGGCGTCGGCCAGCGGTTGCAGCGCGGGGGCGGCCGCGGCGACGAACCCGGGCGCGGTGACCAGATCGGTCAGCTGCACTTCGGTCGCGGGGAATTCCGCGGCGAGCCGGCTGATGTCGGCGTCGGTGTGCTCGGTGAGCCGGTCGGCGGGCAGGAACGGGTACAGCGCCGTGACGTGCGGCGGCAGACCGGGCCGGACGAGTCCGGGGTCGACGGCCGCGGCGGCTTCGAGCAGAACGGCGGCGGACGGGAGCGTGACGACGAGCGCGCTGGTTCCGGGCGTGGGCACGGCCCCGATCCTGCCGGATCGTCCCGCGGCGCCGCCGTCCGGGCCCGCCCGGCCGGGCGAGGAAAGGCAACCCTTTCTTTTCTGCTGCTTCCGGGGAATTCGGCTCAACCGAACCCTAAGTCTTCCCCAAATCCGCCGACGGCGATTCTTCGCGGTCCTACACTCGGTGGATGAAGATCGTCCTATGGACCGCATTGTGCGGATTGTGCGCCGTCACCGGCCACGTGCTCCTGGGCGTCGTGGCAGGTTTCCTTCTGCTGGCTTGTGTTCCGCACCGTCCCGCCGCGGGGCGGCGGGCACCCGAAAGAGAATTGATCGGCTTCCGCGGCTGACATTTCGGGAGAATTCCCCGGAAATGCCGCGCCGCGGCCGGCGATGCCCTCCTCCCGGCCGTCGCCGTCCCGGAATTGTCGGTGCCGTGCGGTACAACGGTGGCCGACGAACAGGGAGGGAACGATGCATTACGTCGAGCACGGTTCCGGCACGCCGGTGCTGGCCGTCCACGGCTGGACGCCGGACCACCGCCTGATGACCGGCTGTCTCGAGCCGCTCTTCGCGCGGCGGCCCGGATTCCGGCGGATCTACCCGGATCTGCCCGGGATGGGCGAATCGCCCGCCGGGTCCGCGCGCGGCTCGGACGACCTCGTCGCCGCGCTGGAAGACCTGGTGGACGACCTGATCGGCGCGGAGCCGTTCTTGCTGGCCGGTGAATCGTACGGGGGTTATCTGGCCCGCGGGCTGACGCGGGCGCGGCCCGGGCAGGTCGCCGGTCTGGCGTTGCTGTGCCCGGTCGGCCGCCCGGTGCCGGTGCCGGAGCGGGACGTGCCGGACCACGAGGTGCTGCGCGCCGATCCCGGACTGCTGGCGAGCCTCGATCCGGCCGAGGCGGCGGAGTACGAGGCGACGGCGGTGGTCCAGTCGGCGGAGACGCTGGCGCGTTTCCGGGCGGACGTCGCGCCGGGGCTGGCGGTCGCCGACCGGGCGGCGCTGCAGCGGATGCTGGCGGGCTGGCCGTTGTCGGTCGATCCGGAAAGCGGCCCGTCGTACCGGAAACCCGCGCTGATCGTGTGCGGGAGGCAAGACGCGGCTACGGGATTCGCGGAGTTGTACGGATTGCTGGGGCACTATCCGCGGGCGAGTTACGCGGTGCTCGACCGGGCGGGGCACAACCTGCAGTTCGAGCAGCCGGTGCTGTTCGAGGCGTTGATGGAGGAGTGGCTGGACCGGGTCGTGGAGGGGAGCGGCGCGGCGGGGTGAGGACCGCCAGGCGGCGGCAGGGAAGCCGTGAGGTGTGCGCCCGTGTGGTCGGAGCGCCTTCGTGTCCGCGCCGACCTGTACTCGCGGATCGTGGCTCGCCATTCGGTGAGGGATGGTGCTGTGCCGTGATTCCGTGCGGGGCAAGCGGTCCCGTGCCGGCAGCCGGTCACGCCTGTCGCGGCGGAGGCGAGTCGCCGAGTGTTCACCGCAACGTCGTTGAAGGGGGTTGCGCAGGGGGCTAGCGTCGGCGCGACTTCTTTGCTGCGGAGGTAGGCATGTCCACTGGGGAACTCAACCGGCGCAACCTGTTGCGGGCCGGAGGCGTCGCGGCGGCGGACGCGGCGATGAGCATGCTGCCGGGTGTCTCGTTCGCGGCGCCCGCACCCGGCTCCGGGCAGCAGACGAAGACGGTCACCGGCACCTTCCGCCCGGACGTGCCCGACTGGTACTACCTCCCGGTCGACGTGCCGCGCGGCGTGAAGCAGATCGACGTCGTCTACTCCTACAACAAGCCTTCGGTGCCCGCCGGAACCCGCGGAAACGCCTGCGACATCGGCATGTTCGGGCCGGAAGGGCACGAACTGGGCACCCGCCGCGGCTTCCGCGGCTGGTCCGGCGGCTTCCGCGACCGGTTCTCGATCAGCGCGGCCGGGGCGACGCCCGGGTACCTCGCCGGGCCGATCACGCCCGGCCGCTGGCACGTGATCCTCGGCCCGTACACGGTCGCTCCGCAGGGCCTGAACTACCGCGTCGACATCACGCTCACGTTCGGCCGGGACGACTCGAAGCCGTTCCGGCCGAACCCGGCCCCGGAGACCGCACCCGCACGCGACCGCGGCCGGTCCTGGTACCGCGGCGACTCGCACCTGCACACAGTCCACTCCGACGGCAAGCGCACGCCCGAGCAGCTGGTGGCCGACGCGCGGGCGGCCGGTCTGGACTTCATCGTCTCCACCGACCACAACACGTCGAGTTCGCAGCTGGTGTGGGGCGACTACGCCACCGACGACCTGCTGATCCTGAACGGCGAGGAAGTCACCACGCGGTCCGGGCACTGGCCCGCGATCGGCGTCCCGGCGGGCACGTGGATCGACTGGCGCTACCGCGCGTCCGACCCGCGCGACTTCCGGCGGTTCACCGACCAGGTGCACCGGGCGGGCGGCCTGGTCACCGCCGCGCACCCGTTCGCGAACTGCTTCGGCTGCACCTACGAATTCGCCTACGAGATCGCCGACCTCGTCGAGGTCTGGAACGGCCCGTGGACCGCGGAGGACGAAGCGAGCGTCACGCACTGGGACGGCCTGCTGCGCGGCGGCCGGTGGATCCCGGCGATCGGCGATTCCGACGCGCACAACCCGGACCAGACCGTGGCGCTCCCGCACACGGTCGTGCAGGCGGACCGGCTGGGCCGCGCGGAACTGCTCGCCGGGCTCAAAGCGGGCCGGTCGTGGCTCGCCGAATCGAAGGACGTGCAGCTCGACTTCTCCGTCTCCGGCGCCGGCCGCACCGCAGGCATCGGCGGACGCCTCGTCGCGGGCACCGGCGCGCCGATCGAGGTGCGCGCGGTCGTCCGCGGCGTGCCGGGCACGACCGTGACGTTCCTCGACCAGCTCGGCCCGGAGCACAGCGAGACAGTCCCGGAATCCGGCACCGCGACCGTCACGTGGACGACGTACCCGCGCTACAGCCGCTGGGTGCGCGTCGAGGTGCGGCGTCCGTCGGGCGGTCCGAAGACCACGACGCCGAACGCCATGGTGGCGATGTCGAATCCGATCTTCCTGGGCGCTCCCGACGCTGGCTGACCCCACCCGAGCGTCTCGCGGCCGGGACGTCCGGGCAGACTGTGCACTTAAAGTGGGCAGTGGGGAAGGCGGGCACGGGTGCGCGGGTGTGGCGTGCGAGCGGCGATCCTGGCGGTCGTCGTGGCCCTCGCGGCGGTGGTCGTCGTGGTGGTCATGTTCTCGAGCAGCGACGAGGTGAAAACCCCCGGCTGCACCGTCGCGTTGCCGAAGGGACCGAACGACGCCTCCGCGCCGCAGTACACGCTGCAACCGGAGCCCATGAACAACGCCGCGATCATCGCCGCCGTCGGAGTCAAACAGGGCCTGCCCCCGCACGCGGTCACGGTCGCCCTCGCGACTGCCCTGCAGGAGTCGAAACTCCGCAACCTGAGCGGCGGCGACCGCGATTCGGTCGGCCTGTTCCAGCAGCGCCCGAGCCAGGGCTGGGGCACTCCCGACCAGCTGCAGGACCCGGTCTACTCGGCGACGGAGTTCTACAAGAAACTCGCGAAACTCGAGAACTGGCAGACGATTCCCGTCACCGAGGCGGCGCAGGCCGTGCAGCGCTCCGGCGCCCCCGACGCGTACGCCCAGTGGGAAGACGAAGCCACCGCGCTGACCGGCGCGCTCACCGGAAAGTACCCGGCGGCGCTGACCTGCCGGAACCTGACGCTGAACCCGCCGGCGAACCTGGTGACGGTCGCCAACGCCGAACTGGGCACGGCCCGCTTGAGCGGCGCGCACCCGGCCGCGGAGGGCTGGCGGATCGCGAGCTGGCTGGTGGCCCGGGCGGCGAGGCTGGGGATCGACCGGGTGAGCTTCGCCGGCCAGACGTGGACGGCGGAGGCGGGCGCGTGGGCCGCGGACGAGAAGGCCGGGCAGAACCTTTCGCTGCATCAGGCGCCGGTCGCGCCGCCTAGCTCGGGCTGAGCGGCGGGGCCGGGCGGCCGTCGACGGTGCGGTTTGCGTCCGGTTTCGTTCGCCGGGGTGTCGTTGGGGAAACGGCTGGTCGACGGGCGGATCCGGTGTGGCGAACGACTCGGCTCGCCTTACGCTGGTCCGAGAGTCCGACCGGCTCGGGCTCGGTGGCTCCGGCTCGCAGGTTTCCGGAGGCTGGTACGGCGTCCCGTTCGGGAAACCCGTGCAGTGCATGGGCGAATACGTCGGCATCATCGGCAAAGGGCTGCGCTGCGAACAAGTCCGTCATCGCTGGACCAGGCAGGCAGCGACACACTCTGCGGTGTTTTATTTAAGTTTGAAAAACCAATCCGAAACCATGCCGAATAATCGTCGATTGACAGCTGTTATCCCTCTGTCTTAGGTTCGATATTGCTTGAAGCGAGGATAAGCCTCAGTCCTTTTGTCTGCAGCTGTGGCATGTTGTCGAAAAGTTCTTCCTTGGGAATAAGTAGCCAGCGACCGGAACGGAACGTCCCGCCAGGCCTGCAGCGGCGGCGCGACGCTGATCGACGGAACCATCTGCCGCTCCGGCAATCCCAGCGTCTCGATCTGCCTCTGAATTTTCCGGAGAGCTCGCCATTTATTCTGCCAGGCCGATGTTTTCGCTTCGTCCACCATGGTCGATCCTGCTAAAATCCTGTGCATGGATGCCGTTTCCTGGCAGGGGCCGCCCAGGGAAGTCCTGGGGCAGGCAGTGCCGATCCAGCAGTTCGTCGCCCGAACCGACCGTGTCGCGGCCGCGCTGCATTACGCGGTCGCCTTTCCCGAGGGCTGTCTGCTGGCTCTGCACGTGGCGATCCGGCGAGGCTCGCTGGACGACCCGGCCTGGAAAAGGGTGACGGAAAACGAGTTCGACTGCCTTTCCGGCCTCGAGACGGCCGACGGGGGTTTGAAATTCGGCGTCCGCTTTCCCGACGGTTCGAAGGCCACCACTGTCGAACACCCCTTTCCCGGCTGGGCCCGTCCCGCCGACCGGCCGGAACGCCCGATGCTCGTCGAGGCCGGCGGCGACTCCTCCGGCGGCGACCAGTATTACGACAGCCATCGGCGGCTCTGGCTGTGGCCGCTCCCGCCGCCAGGCCCCTTCGAGTTCGTCGCCGAGTGGCCGGACCTGGGCATCGACCGGACCTCCGCCACCCTCGACGGAAACGCCATCGTCCGCGCGGCGGCCCACGCCGTTCCGCTCTGGGGCTGATGGCAGCGGGCACAGGCGACTGGCGCGGCTCCGCATTCTGGGCCGGAAGTCCCCAGACACGTAGCGCGGCGGAGATCACCTTCGCAGCATGAGCAGAATGCTCGCCGAGCACGACATCCGGATGGCCAGTTTCAGGTAGTCGCTGTCGAAGACGGAAGACGAACAGAACGAGACCGTCGCGGCTCCTTCCCGTGGTCGCCCTGGCGTCTCTCGGAGCGGGTGGTTCCTCGGAAGCAACGTCGGCGCGACTCCGTCCGGCAGCCTGTCGATACCGCCGTCCTCGAATAACTTCACTGGCGCGGATCGCCATGCCTTGTTTGCCGGTGCGGTCAAGCGGGCCCTGGGGCTCGTGAATCCGCCCTGGCTCAGCTGATCGCGGAGTTGTAGAGCGCTGCGATGTCGTTGTCGAAGTACGCGCTGTAGGAGACGTCCGGCGTGGAGCCGCCGGTTTGGTAGCCGCCGATGGTTCCGATGACGGTGCCGGTTCCGGTGTTCGGGTCGGGGGCGAGGACCCAGGGGCCGCCGCTGGTGCCGTCGGGGAAGCCGGGGCAGGCGATGCGTTGCTGGTAGGTGTCGGACTGGGTGGTGGTTCCCGTGCAGACGACCGGTTGTTCGGTGTTGTTGGGGTAGCCGGTGAGGGTGATCGTGTGCGAGAAGCCCTGGTTCGTGCCTAGGCGGTTGGCACCGGTCAGGCTTTCGAGGCTTGCGGAACCGGGCTGGGCGACCTTGAGGAACGCAAAGTCGAGGTCTTGATCGGACGAGGATTTCCACCCGTCCGCGAGCACTGCCGCGGTGACTTGCCAGGTGCCGTACGGGGAGAGGCCGTCGTGGTAGCCGGGCTTGAAGGTGACGCCGGAGATGTCGCCGCTGACGCAGTGCGCGGCGGTGAGAAGCAGGTCGCCGGTGGGGCTGTGCACGACGCTGGCCGAGCAGAAGTGGTTGCCGCCGGAGAACAACGCGCCGACAGCCGGGCTGGCATTGCTTGCGGCGGCGGGGCTGGCCGAGGCGGTGTCGTGAGAGCTTGCTGGGGCGCTGCTGGTGGCTGGGAGGCGTGTGCTGCTCGGCTGGCTGGGCGCGGCCGAGGTGGTGACGTCGGCGGTGTCGACGACGGCATTCGCGCTGCCGGTCGCGACGATCGCCGCCGCCGCGCAGACGGCCAGCGCTGTCCGGGAAACAGTGACTCGCACGCATCAAGATGACCATGCCGATGCCCGGCGGGCATCCCGGGCGGCCGGATGCACAGCAACCTCACAGCGCTCGCACATCGGCTCACAGCTGGGCGAGTCCGCCCGGCGCGCCCGAGAATTTCCCACCCTGCGGGGTGGGTGCGCGGATGGCCGTCGAGCGCGCCGGGAGGAGGTGACGCCACCTCTCGGCGCGGTGCATCGGGCGGCGGGGCGTGGGCCGGGCCCCCCGGGGGGGGGGGGGGGGCCCACCGGCCCCCCCCGCGGCCCCCCCGGCGGGGGGGGGCGGGCGCCGCGGCCCCCGC
>NZ_JBSHAM010000043.1:0-52706 GCF_053611505.1 Amycolatopsis sp. NPDC054798
GAATCTGATTCCCTCAAGGAGCCCTTCACGGACGGACGGGGCCCTCTCGCGCGTGATGTTTGGCATGCGGAAACGGCTTGGGCGCTGGAGCTTGAGCACGACCATGGGCATCTGTGTGTGCCTGTTTCGCGAGCACGACCTGGAGGCGGTGGCCCGCACCGAGGGCCGGGTGCCCGGTTTGTGATCCTTTCGCTTGCCTGATCCTTACTGCGATCGTCATCTTCGGGGTGTTTCTGCAGGTTAGGACAAGGCTTCTCCGTGAAGGAGCCCTTCACGGACGTTCAGGGGATTCGCGAAAAGATCGTCGCCGCGGCGGTGCGGGCGGCGGGACAAGCCGCGTCCCCTCCCGCGCCGCTGGTGTCGACCACGCTCACCGTCGCCTGCTCCGCGCGTCCCGGCGTGGCAGGGGAGGGTTGCACCGTCCGGACGCGGCAAAACGCCCCGTCGGCCGCCACTCGTGCCACCCGGTTGCCGAGCGTTTCCGACGGCCCCGCCGGAGCCTGCCGCACCACCGCGAACTCCAGGCTCACCTTGTCGAGAATGCAGGAATGCCCGGCGAGCCCGGCCGTCGCGTCGCCGCCCTGTGCTCCGGACGCGCTGAGCATCGCGCAGGAATCCACCCGCCCCCACGACCGGTCCGGCAGTTGCGGATGCCGCACCCGATTGCCGGTCACCGCGGCGAGCACTCCGCCGACGATGTCGTCCGCCGCGGAGCACCGGTCCTCCGCACTGCCGCGATCGTCCCCGTCGGCGACCGAAACGGCCAGCCGGACCCCGTCGGCGAAGGTGATGGCCCGTCCGCACGTCCGATCCGGCACGAAACCGGCCTGCTGCACGGAAACGCCGTCCGGCACCTTGCCCGGGTACTCGTAGGCCTGCATGGTGGGATCGCGGTCGGCCGCGAGCGGCCCGATGGTGACCGTGCGCGGCCGCCCGGCCTGGACGAAGTCCGCCTGGCAAGCGGTGAACGACGAATCCGGCGTGTCGGCAGTGGTGTTCTTGAGCCGCTTCGGGTCGAGGAGGCTGCAGTAGTCGAGCGTGGCGAAGTCTCCGAGCGCCGCGATCGCGGTCAAGGGCACCGGCGTGGACTGCGCCGCCGGGGCCGGGGCAGACTCCGCGGAACATCCGGCTAGCGCGGCGAGGAGCACCGAACAGCCGACGGCGAGGACTCCGAGTGGGTTACGCACGGGGTGCAGTATCACCGTGGGTCGCGAAAAATCCAGCCCCGGCCGGGAAATCCCACACTTCGCTGCGTTATCACCGCTGGTCGGGCGGGTGCAGAAGGGAAAATGGGATTCGGCGACGGGGAAGCCTGGTCCGCGGGCTATGCCGGTCGGGCAGGGAAGCCGCGTGCCCGCTCGAGTGAAGGCGATGGCAAGCTTCGGCGGTGCCTGAACAAACCCGTCAATTCGATCAGCCGACGCACGTGAAGGTCGTGTTCGACCTGCCTTGCGACGGCGACGATTGGCCGCCGGTCCGCAGCGAAGGGCTGTGGGCGGTTCCGCTGGACCGGCCGGACCACGTGCGGCTGGACAACATCCCGTGGTTTGCCCGCGATACGGCCGAGGGCGACGTTTTCCGCGTCGAGCGGGACGCGGAAGGGGTGCTGCGGCCGGTCGAGCGGGTGGAGTGGTCCGGAAACTGCACTATCCGGATGATCGTCTGGCCGGACGGCCCGTTCGCGGGGGACCTGGGCCGCGTACTCGACCGCTTCGCCCCGTTCGGCTTCGAGGGCGAAGGGTTCGAGCGATTCAACATGGTCGCGTTCACTGTCCCGCCGGAAGCGGATCTGGTGGCGGCGAAGCGCGTGCTCAAAGCCGGTCGGGCAGACGGTTCGTGGGCTTGCGAGGAAGGCTGCGTCAGCCGGGAATGGCAAGCGGCAGGGGAGCTTTGACCTGCGAGTTCCCCGCACAACCCCGATTACTCCCCAGGTCCGGACCCCATCCCCTTAGGGGTCCGGATCGTCCCGCGGGGCGATGCGTCCCGGCCCCGGACGTGGTGCCATGGACCTACGAACCCAAACGGGAGGGGAACACCATGACCGCACCTGTCACCCACCGGCTGAGCCGGCCGCGGGAGGGGCGCATGATCGGCGGCGTCTGCGCCGGGCTCGCCCGTCGTTTCGGGACCACTCCGGGCAAGGTCCGGGTGCTCGCGCTGCTGTCGTGCCTGCTGCCGGGGCCGCAGTTCGTCGCGTACCTGATCCTGTGGGCCATCATCCCCAGCGACTGAGCAAGCCGCACCAGACCATTGTGATCGATCGGCCCTCTCCCGCCACCACACGGGAGGGGGTCCTTCTCATGTCCGCTCGGCGGAAAACCGTTCCCAGGCCGACTGTCGCGTCACCCCGAGCGCTTCGCCGATCCGCGCCCACGCCACCCCGCGTGCCCGCAGCAAATCCACCTGCTCCTGGATCCGCGCGTCCGTCTGCGCGCTGACCTTCGCCATCCGCGGGATGCTCTCGAGGATCTCCTCGTCCGATTTCCGCTCCCACAGCGTCACCTCGGGCGCGCCCGGCTCGTGTTTCCCGGCCAGGATCTGTTCGCACAGTCCGACGCATCCGTCGCAGATGTAGACCCCCGCGCCGGCGATCAGTTTGGCCACCTCGTCGGCCGGTTTGAGACAGAACGAGCAGTACGAAGTCATCAGCTACCTCCTGGTGTCAGGAACAGCCTGACACGTCAGGAGCTTCCTGACAAGTCACTGCTGGGCGCGCAGCGTCTCGATGACCTCCTCGTCCCAGCGGTGCGTCCGGATCAGCCGGTACCGTTCGCACGCGACCCACAGGTACGCCTCGGCCTCGGTGCGGTCGCCGATCAGATCGGCTTGCCGCAGCATCGCCACCACCGGGGTGAATTCCTCGTCGAACCAGCGTTGCGCGACGGTCGCGCGGTCGGTGAACCGGCCTTCGTCCTGCATGAGCCGGAAACCCCACGCCTCGACGTGCTCGCCGAGCTGCGCGTAGTTCCACGGATCCGTGACTAGCACCGAAGCGCGGGCATGACCGGAGAGCGGGACTCGTTCCAGGAACAACCGCCGGTAGTCCTTCACGATCAGGTCGCCGCGATACCGGATGCCGCTCGGGTTCAGTTTGGTGCGCACGACCGTCACCGAAGCTTCTATTGTGGACAGTCCTTGTGCCAGCGCGACCGAAACCCGGTGGTGGCCGTCAATAATGAAGTGCAGTTCGCCGACGCGGTACACCTCGATCGGCGGGATCGCTTCGCCGCGGCGGGCGGCCAGCGCGAGCCGTTCCCAGCGTTGCCGGACCCGGGCGGAGGTGGGCCGGAACCGGCGGTCGAAATCGCGGCTCCGGTCGACCGTGCCGACGATCGAGTCCAAAGTGATCACCCGGGTCCCGATCCGCGCTTCGCTGACGTAACCGAGTGCCTGCACCACTTCGTGGAACGGCAGCATGATGTTGACGTCGTCGGGTTCCCGGCGCAGCCACGTGGAAAGCCGCGACAGCACCTGCCGCCGCCGGGCTCGCAGGAAGTCGTTTTCGGCGTCGGCGCGCGGGAAACCGGTCGGTCGGGTCATCGCGAGAACTCCATCACCTGATAGCCCACTACATTGCGGATCCGGGTGCGGCCTGCCACGCGGTCGGGCACCGGTTCGCCGTGCGGGTGGATGTGTCCGTGCAGCAGCCACTGCGGCCGCAGGGTTTCGATCGTGCGGTGCAGACAGGTGAAACCTTGGTGCGGCGGGTCTTCGCGGTCGCCGAGATGCCGAGGCGGCGAATGCGTCAGCAGAATGTCGATTCCGTTGCCGTCGCGCCATTTCCGCCACCGGAAGCGCCGTTCCAGCCGCCGGGCCCGGCGGGCTTGCTGCCGCTGGGTCCACTGATTCGGGCCGTCGCGGTAGCGGATCGAACCGCCGAGCCCGGCGATCCGCAAGCCGGCGATGTCGACGACGCGGCCGTCGGCGTTGATTCCGCCCGCGGGGCCGGGCCATTCGGTCGGGAAACCGTCCTTCATGGACAGTCCGCCGTAGCGGGTGTAGCCGCTCAGGTCCGGATCGTGGTTGCCGGGGACGAACACGCACGGCACGTCGAGCATGCCGGCGAGGAATTCGAGATACGCGAACGGCAGATCGCCGGCAGCGACGACGAGGTCGACCCGCAGCGAGCGGACCGCCGGGGTCCACAGCCGCTCGTCGGCCTCGTCGGCCACCACCAGCGCTTTCGGCATGCGCCAAGGTTACGGCGCACGCGGCGTCACTTCATGCCGTGCGCGAATCCGGGGTTGAGCGCGATCATCGCGACGATGCCGACGATCCACACGAGGCAGAGGGCGAGGGCCCAGAACTTGAGGTTGGACAGCAACCGGGACATGACGAGACAAACCTCCTGCAACCGGGGGAAGAAAAGGGGACCGCGAGGGGGCGGCTACAACCAGCCGTTCTTCCGGAATATTCGGTACAGCAGCAGACAGATCGCGAGAATGACCGTGACCACGATCGGATAGCCGAACTGCCAGTGCAGTTCGGGCATGTAGTCGAAGTTCATGCCGTAGATGCCCGCGATCATCGTGGGCACCGTGATGATCGCCGCCCACGCGGTGATCTTGCGCATGTCGGTGTTCTGCTGCAGCGAGATCTTCGCGACGGTCGCGTCGACCAGGGTGCTGAGCAGTTCGTCGAACGCCGCGACGCGTTCGGACACCGTCGCGAGGTGGTCGGCGACGTCGCGGAAATACGAGCGGACCTCGTCCGGCACCAGCCGCGTGTAGCCCTCGGCGAGCCGCGACACCGGCGTGGCGAGCGGGACCACCGCACGCCGCAGTTCGAGCACTTCCCGCTTCATCAGGTAGATCTGCTCGGCGCTCACCGAGGACCGCGGCGCGAACACCTGCGCCTCGATCTCGTCGATGTCCGCCTCGATCCGGCTGGTGACCTCCAGGTAGTGGTCGACCACGTGGTCGGCGATCGCGTGCACGACCGCCGCCGCGCCGAGAGCGAGCCGCTCCGGATCGTCGTCGAGGTCACGGCGCAACCGGGCAAGGCCGGAGTGGTTGCCGTGCCGGACGGTGATCACGAAATCGCGGCCGAGGAACACCATCAGCTCGCCGGTTTCCACGATTTCGTTCGCCGTGGTCGGCGACTGGTGCTCGACGTAACGGACTGTCTTCAGCACCAGGAACAGCGTGTCGTCGTAGCGTTCCAGCTTCGGCCGCTGATGCGCCTCCAGCGCGTCCTCGACGGCCAGTTCGTGCAGGCCGAAGGTGTCCGCGATGCCCTGGATCTGGTCGGAATCCGGCTCGTGCAAGCCGATCCAGACGAACCCGGCGTGCCGCTTGCGCACCTCGCGGATCGCCTCGGCGTGCGTCCAGCGCCCGGGCAGCCGCTTGCCGTCGACATACACCGCGCAATCGACGACATAGGCCGACAGCGGCACCGGGATCGGCCGGTCGAGATTGGCCTTGGCCCGGTTGTTGCCGCGGCCGCGAAGGCCGCCTAGCGAGGGAATGGCAGGCATGGGTTCTCCTGGGCAGGCGTCGTGGAACACGAAGACGACGGCCAGGCGGACTGCGGCGTCCGTCCGGCGGCACCGTGGGTTCCCGGACGCGGGCCTACCAGGAGCGGAAAAGGCCGGCCGGCGGGGCGGGAACGCACGTACTACTAGGGAGCGGACTATCACCACTGCTCATGGGCGGTTCCTCACCTCCTTACAGCCGGGGCACGTCGTGGCGTGCGACGTGGCGGGGGTCGCGTTGACGCGCGATCACCGATGGTCGAGGGTACTCCTCACCACGGATACGTGTCGCACCTGGTTCGGCAGGTGTTACCCGGACAGGAGGCGCAAGCGTGCAATTCGGCCGGTATTACGAGGAGTTCGAGGTCGGCGCTGTCTACAAGCACTGGCCCGGCAAGACCGTCACCGAATACGACGACCATCTGTTCTGCCTGATCACGATGAACCACCACCCGCTGCACCTGGACGCGCACTACGCGGGCGAGACGACCGATTTCGGCAAGAACGTCGTGGTCGGCAACTACATCTACTCGCTGCTGCTCGGCATGTCGGTGCCCGACGTGTCCGGGAAGGCCATCGCGAACCTCGAGGTCGAATCGCTCAAGCACGTGAAGCCGACCTTTCACGGCGACACGATCTACGGCGAGACCGAGGTGCTCGACAAGACCCCGTCGAAGTCCAAGGACGACCGGGGAGTGGTGTACGTCGAGACGCGAGGGTACAAACAGGACGGCACCATCGTGTGCATTTTCCGGCGCAAAGTGATGGTGCCGAAGCGGTCCTACGGCGACACCCGCGGCGGGGAACAGCCCGGCCGTCCGACGCCGCACGAGTGATCGATCCGCCGAAGGGGAGCACGGGTGGCCATCGCCCTGGAGAAGATCAAGCAGACGCTGCGCAAGTTCGCCGAGGTGGAGGCGCGCGGAGTTTCGCCGCTGTATGACCACCTCGCCACGCACGCGGCCGAGGACGACGACGTCGCCGCGTTGCTGACCGACGCGCGCGGCGGAGAAGCGCGCGGCACCTTGCTGTTCGCCGCCGCGCACCGGCTGGTGCAGGCGGATCCGATTCATCCGCTGTCGCGGTACTACCCGTCGGTGGGCGGCTTCGACGGCGTCGACAGCGAGACGTGGCCGCTGTTCCGCTCCTTCCTGCTGGAGCGCGCGGACCAGGCCCGCGAGATCATCTCGACCCGCTACACGCAGACGAACGAGGTGCGCCGCGCGGCGCTGCTGTACCCGGCGGTCGCCGCGGCGGCCAAGGAAGCGGGCGGCAAGATCGCGTTGCTCGAGGTCGGCTGCAGCGCGGGATTGCTGCTGGGGCTCGACCGGTTCGGCTACCGCTACCAATGCGACGGCGGCGAGCAGCTCACCGCTGGTCCGGCCAAGGCCGCGGTCGGGCTGCACTGCGCGATCGACGTCGCGGATGGCGCCCGGTTGCCCAAGCTGCCCAAGAAGATCGCGGTGGCGGCACGGGCTGGCCTGGACCGGGCTCCGGTGGACCTCTCGGACGAGGACGAGCTGGCGTGGCTGGAGGCGTGCGTCTGGGCCGATCAGGTCGACCGGATCCGGTTGCTGCGCACCGCTGCCGCGGAACAGCGGAAGCACGCGCCGGAGCTGATCGCCGGGGACGCGGTGGACGACCTGGCCTCGGCAGCGTCGCGGCTGCCCTCGGAACTGCCGTTGGTGGTGCTGACGAGCCACGCGCTGGCGTACGTCGGAGACCGGCGCGCGGACTTCGTGGCCGAACTGGCGCGGCTGTCCTCGGCCCGGCCGGTGTGGTGGGTGAGCCAGGAGTTCTACCGGGGCGTGCTGGAGACCGTGTTGCCTGGGCGGGACGACCTGGCGGCGGGTTCGGAGGAGCCCGCGATGGCGATGCTCGGGCTGACGACCTGGGTGGACGGGAAACCCGAGGCCCGCGCGCTGGCCCGGACGGCGCCGCACGGCCAGCGGATGACCTGGCTGCCCTGAGCTGTCTCGTGCGCGGCGATCCCGGTGAGAACCGTGATCGCCGCGCACGACGGTCCTCGGCGCCGTGCGTAACCTGTGTCACATTCACCCCATCAGTCACACCGCTCCGCACGCGCCCGCGCCGGCGGACCGATGCGCGTCCGGCGATATCGAATACGCGTTCCGCGCATTTTCCGTGCTCATCGCGGATAGCTGAACGCCAGGGAAACTTTCCGGCAACTTCGCAATCCGTTCCGATTCGCGGACGCGGCCGCGCGCAATGCGGAAATGACCGCTCCGGGTTACGCGGCGGGCAACGCATTCCAGTCACGCAACGTCACCATGAGCTCGTCCACCAGGTGGCCAGCTTCGTCCAAATTGACCAGTTCGGCCGAGTTGACCCATCGCGCGTCGGTGGCGTCGTCGCCCGCGGTGAGGATTCCGCCGGTCCACGTGCATTCGTAGTCGTGGATGTCGAATCGGCCGCGAAGGACCGAGCCGGTCAATGTGTGCGGTCTCACGTCGAGCCCGGTCTCTTCGCGAAGCTCCCGGACCACCGCCTCGTGGTCCGTTTCGCCCGGTTCCACCCGCCCGCCGGGCAGCGACCACAGGCCTTTCCCCGGATCGTTCGCGCGCCGGATGAGCAGGAGTCTTCCCTGGTCGTCGAACACGATGCCGCCTACGCAGCGTTCGAGGCCGTCCATGCCGCGACGGTAGCCGACCCCGGCCGTACCCCCTAGCCGCCGGGAAGCTGTACACGGAGAGTAGCCGTACGGTACACTTCGAGCGCCTGGCTGACCCATGCGCGGGACTTTCCTCCCGCGTGAGTGGTCAGTGCGGTACAACGTAGAAAGTCAGTTTTCCGGGTGTCATGGAAGAGACGGGATTGATCGCTGTGAACGCGAAGAAGCTTGCGGGACTCGTGGGTATCGCGTTGGTGCTGTTCTTCGTGATCGCTCAGCCGGGCCATGCTGCCGGTCTTGTCAGCAACATTGTTGACTTCCTGCGCAGCTCGGCCGAATCGGTGATCACGTTCGTCAGCAACATCTTCCACTGACGACAGGGGATACCCTCGAACCATGTTCGCGCCACGCGACCCTGACGAGTACCTCCTCGACACCGAGCGGCGGGTCATCCGGATCCGCCGCCACTGGGCGGTGCTGCTCTGGGACACGTTCGAGGCAGCCGCGCTGCTGATCGTGTGCGTGCTGGTGTCGTATCTGCTGCCGCCGTCGATGTGGGTGGTGCAGAACATCCTCTGGTACGTCGCGCTGGCGGTGGTGCTGCGGTTCGCCTACGTGATCATCGAATGGTGGGTCGAACGGCTGGTCGTCACCGACAAACGGTTCGTGATGACCACCGGCGTCTTCACCACCAAGGTGCTGATGATGCCGATCAGCAAGGTCACCGACCTCACCTACCAGCGTTCGGCATGGGGCCGGATGCTGGGCTACGGCACGATGGTCGTCGAATCGGCCGGTCAGATCCAGGCGCTGAACCGGATCGACTACCTGCCGCGGCCCGAGGAGTTCTACGACACGATCTCCGAGCTCGTGTTCGGCGACAAGCAGAAGCAGGCCGAACGGTTCTCGATGATCAAGGCGCAGCGCGCGGCACGGGGCAAGAAGCCGGTCGGCTGACCCCCGCGGCGCGTCGGCGCTGGTCCCGGTGCCGGGGTGACGCAGCGCATCGTCGAGAATGGGTCCGATGCGCATCGACCTGCACGCCCACTCCACGGCCTCCGACGGTACCGACAGCCCTGCTGAGCTCGTCGGCGCTGCCGCGCGTGCCGGTCTCGACGTCGTCGCGATCACCGATCACGACACCACCGCTGGCTGGGAACCGGCCGCCGCGGCCCTGCCCGCCGGGATGACGCTCGTGCCGGGCGCGGAGCTGTCGACAGTGTCGATCGATCCGGACACCGGATACGAGATCAGCGTCCACCTGCTCGCGTACCTCTTCGACCCGGCCGCGCCCGCGATCGTCGCGGAACAGACGCGGCTGCGCATCGAACGGCGCACCCGGTTGCGGCGAATGGCCGAGCGCATGGCCGCGGACGGCCTCCCGGTCGACGCCGACGAAATCCTGGGCCTGTTGCCGGAAGACTCGCCCGCGGGACGTCCGCATCTCGCGCAGGCGCTCGTCCGCGCCGGGTTGGTCAGTTCGGTCGACGAGGCGTTCGGCGACTATCTGCACAGCCGTCGCGGCTATTACGTCGCACGCCGTGACACTCCGGTCGAGGAAGCGATCGACATGGTCACCGCGGCCGGCGGGGTCACCGTGATCGCGCACCCCTTCGCCTTCAGCCGCGGCGCGACGATCAGCGAGGACACCCTGCGCGACCTGGCGGCCCGCGGACTGACCGGCGTCGAGGTCAACCATCCCAACCACGACGCGGCCACCCGGGTGCGCACCCGCGAACTGGCCGACGAACTGGGCCTGGTCCGCACCGGGTCCAGCGACTATCACGGCACGAACAAGACGATCGGGCTCGGCCAGGAAACGACCGAACCGGACCAGCTGGAGGAATTGGTGGGGCGGGCGACCGGCTTCCAAGTGGTGAAGGGCTGAGATGGCCGTCTCGGATTTCTTCGACGCGAAGCTCTTCATGAGCGCGACGATCACCCTCGTCGTGATCATGGACCCGCCGGGAACGGTGCCGGTGTTCCTGAGCCTGGTCGGCCGCAAACCGATGGCCACGCGGGTGAAAGCGGCCCGGCAGGCGGTGCTGGTGTCGCTGCTGGTCATCTCGCTGTTCGCGGTGGCCGGGCAGGCGATCCTGGCGTATCTGGGCATCGGCATCCCGGCGCTGCAAGGCGCGGGCGGGTTGCTGCTGTTGCTGATCGCGCTGCAGCTGCTCACCGGCAACGCGGGCAGCAACGAGCCGGAGGCGGCCGAGGACGTCAACGTCGCACTGGTCCCGCTGGGCACCCCGCTGCTCGCCGGACCTGGCGCGATCGCGGCGACCATCGTCTTCGTCCGGCAGGCCGACGGTCATATCGGTGCCTACATCGCGCTGGCGCTGGCGATCGTGACGGTGCATTTCGTGCTGTACACCTGCATGCGGTTCTCCGGCGTGGTCATCCGGCTGATCAAGGAAAGCGGCATCACGCTCCTGGCGAAGATCGCCGGCCTGCTGCTCGCCGCGATCGCGGTGGAGCTGGTCGCGAATTCGGTGCAGGGCTTCATCGCCGGCGCTGGCTAGCTGACGGGCCCACGCCGGAAAGTGTCGGTGGGGGTGCGTAGCGTGGGCGTCGATGGAAGGGGGCGGCGTGAAAGAACAGCTGGGGTTCGACTTCGGCGTCGAGCAACCGCAGCGGCTCACCAAGGTGTCGCCGGCGCGGCTGAGCACCTTTGACGATTGTCCGCGCCGGTACCGGTTGGCGTATCTCGACCGGCCGACGCCGCAGCGCACCGGACCGTGGGCGCACAGCACGCTGGGTGCGGTGGTGCACAACGCGTTGCGCGCGCTTTTCGACCTGCCGGTGGCGAAACGGACGCCGCAGCGCGCGATGGCGCTGGTGTCCGAGCACTGGAAAGACGCCGGTTTCGCCGACGACGACCAGGCCGCGCACTACCGTGCGCGGGCGAAGGGCTGGGTCGCGGAGTACGTGGAGGACAACGACGTCAGCGACGATCCGGTGGGATTGGAACGCTGGGTGTCCGCACCGGTCAGCACGACCGGCGGCCGCCCGACGATGATCATCGAAGGCCGCGCCGACCGGATTGACCAGCGCGACGGCGAACTGGTGATCGTGGACTACAAAACCGGCCGCCGAGCCCCGGACGAACACGAGGCCAGGGCGTCTCAGGCGCTGGCGATGTACGCGGTGGCCGCTACCCGCACCCTGCGCATGCCGTGCACAAAGGTCGAACTGCACCATCTGCCGTCCGGCACGATCGCCGCGGCGGAACACACGCCGGAAACCCTGAAGCGGCACCTGGAACGCGCCGAGGAGACCGCCGGAGATTTGCGGCTGGCAGCAGATACCCTTGACGCAGGCGGCGACGGAGACACGTTGTTCCCCGCCCGCCCCGACCGCCGCTGCGCCTGGTGCGACTTCCGCCCGAGCTGCGCAGCGGGACAGCAGACAGCTCCTGCCGCGCAACCGTGGGATTTGCTTGCGCCGTAGGGGGTTTCCCGAGATGTGGATTGGACCCGAGGATCGTGGCGGCACCGGACATTGAGGAAGCGGCCCGCAGGAAGGCGGCTGACGCGCGGGGGCGTGGGGTCGACGGGGTGCGCGGTGGTACGGCTGCGGGCTCGGTTCGCGGTGCTGTGGCTGGAGATCGGGACGCTCGTGAGGCTGCGGTTGAGGGGCGGGGCGCTCGCGGGGCGGCGGCTGTTCGCGGTGCGGCGGGGAAGGATCCTGCCGGGGTGAGGAATGGCGGGGCCGGTGACGAGCGTCGTGCAGCGGGTGGGCGCGGGGGTCGGGCGGTGCGCAGGTCTGCAGCGGACGCTCGTGCGGTTGCGGGCGACGGCAACGCGACGACGGAAGATCGCGCGGCTGTCCCCGACGCGGCACTCCGGAAATCGGCGGATGACCGCGCGGCCGCGAAGCGCACGGCTGCGGTTATGCATGACTCAGCGGCAAACGATCGCACCATGACCGACCCTGAAGAGGCGGCCCAAGACTCGGCAGCGGCTGACGTTGCCGTTATCCATGACTCCGCCACCGGAACCGGGGCAGCGAACAGCGCGGCTGCCCATGAAACACCCGCTAGCAACGCCAAAGCAGCCCCCGAGCGTTACGAATCCTCCGCCAAGCGGAAGCCTCGCGGACGGTGGTGGCGCGGGTTCACCGGGTCGGTCGCCGCAGGGATGGCAGTTCTCGCCGTCGGCGTGCTTGTGGTCGGTGTGTTGTGTCTCGTGAACGGAGCCTCCGGGCCAGGGGCGCTCAAGCTCATCGGCCATCCCGTCGCCGCGGTGATTATGCTTGCGCTGCAACGGATCGCCGACCGTCGAACCGGGAAAGTGGCGGCGTCTGCCGGGGCTGGGGTGCTGGTCGTCGCGGCGGTGGCGTTCGGTGTGTTGTGGTGGATCTGAGGCGATCAGCGCAGGGCGACGACGTTCGGGCCGCGTTGTTCCAGCAGCACCGGGCCTAGCGCGGTGAGGCGGACCGGGCCGGTGTAGGCGCCGCGGTCGACGCCGACTGTGCGTAGCGTCGCGCCGTTCGTTTCGTCCAGTACGGCCAGTCCTCCGCGGATGGGCACCACCAACTGGGTCGCGAAGGTGATTCCGGGGCCGAGCGTACCGTCCAGGGTCCAGCGCGGCGACAGGTCGTCTCGCGACAGCGCAACGGTTTTTGAGCCGCTGTACCAGTAAATCCCCGCTGCGGTGCGGGTCGTCGCCTCGGTGCCGCCGACCGGATCGTTCGCTACGTCCGAAGCGGGGAGATCCATCGGGTAGGCGGCTTTTTGCGAACCGTCCGCGCCGTAGACGACGTACAGCTTCTGGTCCGGCAGCAGGACGCCGGTGAGGTCGCCGGACATCGCGATCACCCGGGCCCGCTTGCCTGCCAGCAGCGCGGTGTAGGTGACCTTCGGTTCGTCCTCGTGTTCGGCGGTCGCCTTGTAGACGGTCAGCCGGTCGGTCCGGTCGCCGGGGCAGCGTTCGATCACGCCGATTTTGTCGGCTGCCGCTGCTACGGTTCCGTAAGTGCAGTTGGGGCGCGGTTGCTTGTTCGCGTTTTGCAGGAACGGGACTTTGCCGTACTCCATGCTCTTCACGAGATCGTCGCGCCACGTGTCGAGGAGATGCTTGCCCGTCGTCGTGACGTGGCTGCCGTCGTTGACCAGGCGGGTGCCCAGTTCGGCGTCGCCGTTGCGCTGGGCGGTGATGCGGCCGGTGGCGGGGTCGAGCTGGGTGACCTCGCTGCAGCCCACTGTCTTGTGGTACACCGCGTTGATCCGGCCCCATGCGGTGTCCACAGTGCACAGTTGCAGGTTTTCGCGGGTGTAGTGCCAGCGGATCTGCCCGGTGAGCGGATCGCGCCCGGCGACCTCGCTGCCGTCCGCGGTGGTGACGGTGTCGGACTGTCCGATCGGGATCGGCGTCGCCGAACTCGGAGCCTGCCACAGCTGCGTCATCGACCCGGGCACGGCGGTCGGCGGCGAGGGGAGTGCGTGCGGCGGATCCGCCAGTGCCCGGCTGGTGTGCAGGTTGTCGCTCGTGGCGGCGACGATCGCGGCGACCACCGCGACCACGACGACGATCGCCCCCGCGATCACCCGGTCCCGTCCCCGGTTCCACGGCGAGCGGCGGGCTTTCCCTGGCGGCGCAACGGGATCCGCGGGGGTGACGGGCTGGCGGGGGAGGAGGTTTTCGGAACCGTAGGGGGTGCTGCTGACCCCGGCGGTCGTGGATTCGCCTGTGACGCGGGCGATCGGGCCGGTTTGTTCCTCGGGGGTGACCGGGGGGATCGCGGCGTGGGCACCGGCGGATGGCTGTTCGTCAGCTGGCGCGGCAGGGGCTGCGGGCGGTGAGCTGGGAACGGCGGATGGGTTTTCGGGAGAGCCGCTGGGGGCTGGCGTGGTGGAGCTTGCGGAGAGCCCGCTCGGTGTGGTGGGAGCGTTTCCGGCTGAGCTGCCTGAGGCTGCCGTGGTGGAGCCTGCGGAGAGCCCGCCTGGCGCGGCGGAAGTGTTCCCGGTGGTGTTGCCTGGCGCTGCTTCGGTCAAGCTTGCGGAGAGCCCGCCTGGCGCAGCAGAAGTGTTCCCAGCGGAGCTGCCTGAGGCTGCCGCGGTAGAGCCTGCAGAGGGCTCGTCCGGCGCGGCGGAAACCTCGCCCGGCTCGCCGGGGCCACCCTCAGCAGCCGAAGCGTCTTCACCCGACGCGGACGCCCCGGCCGGAGTGTCCGGCCGGGGGCGTTCGTCGGGATTCGCGGGAGTGCCCGCTACGTTCGATCCGGGTTCGGGGGGCGTTTCGTCGGTGCCGTTCCCGTGGTCGTTCACGTAACTGACTCCCGGTGTGTCGCTCAGTCTGCCGACGCAGGTGTATCAGATGCGGACGGACGACGGCGACGGCGGCGGCGTGCCGGACGTTCCGCGGTCTCGCCGGAATCGGACGCCGTCGCGTTGCCGGTGGACGTCGCCGGGCCGGTCGCGTCGGCTCCCGAGCGGGTGCGGCGGCGGGTCCGGGGGCGCTCTTCCTGCTGCTCAGCGGGGGTCGAGGCGGTGGCATCCGCGGCTTCGACGGCCGCTGCGGCACGGGCACCGCCACGGGTCCGCTTGCGCGGGGTCCGGTTGCGCTTGCGCGGGGCTTCCTCCTCCGCGGACGAAGACTCAGGCGAAGCAGCGGAGCCGCGACGGCCCCGGCGCTTGCCGCCCAGGTCCTCTTCCTTCTCGGCGGACAGGCCGGCGCGGGTGCGCTTCGACAGCGGCAGCCTGCCCTTCGTGCCCTCCGGAATGCCCAGGTCGCTGTACAGATGCGGCGACGACGAGTACGTCTCCACCGGCTCTGCCAGGTCGAGGTTCAGCGTGTCCGAGATCAGCTTCCAGCGCGGTTCCTCGTCCCAGTCGACGAGCGTGACCGCGACACCCGTGCGGCCCGCGCGGCCGGTGCGGCCGATGCGGTGCACGTAGGTCTTCTCGTCCTCGGGGCACTGGTAGTTGATCACGTGCGTGACGTCGTCGATGTCGATGCCGCGCGCCGCGACGTCCGTCGCCACCAGGACGTCGACCTTGCCCGAGCGGAACGCGCGCAGCGCCTGCTCGCGCGCGCCCTGGCCGAGGTCGCCGTGCACCGCGGCGGCCGCGAAACCGCGTTCCACCAGGTCGTCGGCGATCTTCTGGGCGGTGCGCTTGGTGCGGCTGAAGATCATCGTGAGCCCGCGGCCCTCGGCCTGCAGCGCCCGCGCGATCAGCTCGGTCTTGTCCATCGAGTGCGCGCGGTAGACGAACTGCGCCGTGCGCTCGTGGATCGCGCCCGCGTCGTTCTCCTCGGCCCGGATGTGCGTGGGCTGGTTCAGGAACGTCCGGGCGAGCGTGATGATCGGGCCCGGCATCGTGGCGGAGAACAGCATGGTCTGCCGCTGGTCCGGCACCATCCGGAGGATCCGCTCGATGTCCGGCAGGAAGCCGAGGTCGAGCATCTCGTCGGCCTCGTCGAGGACGAGCCCGCGGATCTTGCCGAGCACCAGGTGCTGCTGCTCGGCGAGGTCGAGGAGCCGTCCCGGCGTGCCGATGACGACGTCGACGCCCTTGCGCAGCGCCTCGATCTGCGGCTCGTACGGCCGTCCGCCGTAGATCGCCAGCGTGCGGATGCCGAGGTGCTTCCCGGCCCCCTTCAGGTCGTTCGCGACCTGGATGCACAGCTCGCGCGTGGGCACCACGACCAGTACCTGCGGGGTGCCGTCGCCGGGCACCTCGACGCGGTGCAGCAGCGGCACGCCGAAGCCGAGCGTCTTGCCCATGCCGGTGCGGGCCTGGCCGATGAGGTCGTCGCCGGCCATGGCCAGCGGCAGGGTCAGCGCCTGGATGGCGAACGTGTGCTCGATGCCCGCTTCGGCGAGCGCTTTGACGATTTCCGGCTTCACACCGAAGGACTCGAACGTCGGCGCCTCTTCGGTCACCGGGGCACCGGCCTGCAGCGGGTGCGACGTGTCGAGTGCGGCCGGTCCGTTTTCGCTGTGCTCGAGAGCGACGGCGGCGGTGGCCTGCACGGTTTCGGTCTGTTCGGTTGTGGACTGTTCTGCGGTCAGGGTGATCGCCTCTCTCGTGACCAGCGCGCACAGGCCGGTTGTCACTCGACACTCGACCGGGGGCCTGACTCGCACCTGCGCCTCGTCTGCGGAGGTCGTTGGTGCCGGAGCCGCCCTCCCGGGAATGCCGCTAGGAGGCGTGCACGCACACTTGCGGCGAACCCCGGTCGCCCTGGTGGCACCGGCCGTTCGCCTGGTTCCCGCCGCTCCCGGGGCCTCTCGAAAAAAGGCGGTCCGGCGCGGCGAAGCTCTTTTTATCCGACCCCACTGTACCTGGTCAGGTGTTTTCCGGGGAATACCGGGAGCGGCGGCGCGGCGTGGGATCGGTCTCTTCACGGCGCGGGCCTGCGGTTCGGCGATACCCTCGTCGCCGTGACCGACCCCGCCGCGCCCGCAGAGCCCGCCGCATCCCCGCCCACGATCAGCGAAGGCGTCGTCGACCTGCTCGGCGTGATCGCCTACCTGGAGCTGTCCGCGTTCGACCGGATGGCCGAGGACGCCCGCACCGCGCCGACGCTCGCCGGCCGCGCCGCGCTCGCCTCGATGGCGGCCGCGGAGATCGGGCACCTCGATCTGCTGACGAAGCATCTGGCCGCGAACGGCGTCGCGGTCGAGGACGCGATGGCGCCGTTCGTGTCGCAAGTGGACGCCTGGCACGCCTCCACCCGGCCCAAATCGTGGCTGGAGTCGCTGGTCAAGGCGTACGTCGGGGACGGGCTCGCGGCCGATCTCTACCGCGAGATCGCGAACTGGCTCGACCCCGAGACCAAGGATCTGGTGCTGACCGTGCTCGCCGACACCGGGCATTCGGCGTTCGCCGAACGCGAAGTCGCGGCCGGGATCAAGGCCGATCCGAAGGCCCGCGACAAGCTCGCGCTGTGGGGACGGCGGCTGCTCGGCGAGGCGCTCACGCAGGCGCAATACGTGGTGGCCGAACGCGATGGCCTGGCCGAACTGATCGTCGCCGGGTCCGGCGATCTCGCGGGAATCGGCGCGCTGTTCCGCCGGTTGCAGCAAGGGCACACCAAGCGCATGCAGGCGCTGGGGCTGGGCTGAGCGAGTGGTCGCGAGTCACCTGCTGGTCGCGCGCCACCGCGGCGGCCCGCTTCGGTTAGCCTTGCCGGGCGTAGTCACAACGAGTTTCCAGCGGAGGTCCCACGTGGAGGTCAAGATCGGCATCAAGGACACGCCGCGCGAGCTGGTGGTGTCCAGTGGCCAGACTCCCGAAGAGGTGGAGAAGCTGGTCGCCGAGGCGCTGACGGCCGGTGACGGGCTCTTCCGCCTCAACGACGAGAAGGGCCGCAAGTACCTGGTCCCGTCCGACCGCATCGCGTACGTCGAAATCGCTCCGTCCGACGTCCGCAAGGTCGGCTTCGGCGTCGGCGACTGACCCAGCTTCAAAGTCCGTGAAGGGCTCCTTCCGGGAATCAGATTCCCGGAAGGAGCCCTTCACGGCTTTTCGGGGACCGGTCGTCAGGCGGTGGCTTCTTCGACCTCGGCGAGGGTCTTCGGGACCGCGAACGGCGGCGTGGACGTGCCGGTGAGCCGGTAGCGGCCCCACGGGTCAGGGTCGGACAGTTCGCCCTCGGCGGTGTGCTCGCCGATCCGCACCTCGCACGCTTTCTTGCGCCCGCCGACCGCCTCGGTCAGCTTCGGGTCCGCGGCGACGCGGCCGTACCAGTGGTAGTAACCGTCGATCGGCTGGAAATAGCCGCGCAGATCGACGTTCGCGGCGATTTCCGTGCCGTCGACGACCAGCGTCGCCGAGCCCGTGTAGCCGTCTTCGTCGCTCATCCGGGATCCTCTCGTCAGCCGGCCTCGTCGCCGGCGGCGGTGTCGTTCTCGGTCCGTCCGAGCTGGACGACCTTGTTCTCCTCGAGCGGCAGGTTCGGGTCGATCACCACGCCTTGCTGGCGGGTGAGCCCGTCGATCGCCGCCCAGATGATCTGGGTGAGGTACTCGACCACCGAATCGCGGCCCATCGATCGCCGGTCCAGCCACCATTCGCCGGTGCTCTGGACCATGCCGACGATCCCGTGCGCCCACGGTTCGGCCGCGCCGGAGTCCATGTTGAACATCCGCATGTAGTCGCCGAGCAGTGCGGTCAGCGCGGTGGCGATGACCTCCTTGTCCTCCGCGACGACGTCCGAATCGGTGGTTTTGCCCGGCAGCCCGCCGTGTGCCAGCAGGCGGTACAGGTTCGGATGTTCTTCGATGACGCCGAAGAACGCGTCGAGCGCCATCCGGATCCGCGGCACCGGCGCGAGTTCCGCGTTGATCGCCGGGATCAGCCGTTCGAAAAGGATCTCCGTACCGCGCTGCCCGAGCGCGACGTACAGGTCCGCCTTGTCCTCGAAATGCCGGTACAGCACGGGTTTCGTGACGCCCGCTTCGGCGGCGACGTCCTCCATGCCGAGTTCTGGACCGTGTGCGTCGAGCGCGCGCAACGCCGCCTCGACGAACTCCGCGCGGCGCGCGATGCGGTGCTTGCGCCAGCGATCACGGCGGGCGTCGCCGGTGCCGCCGGCGCTCGTCTCGGTGTCGGCTGCCTGCTTGCCGGACTGCTTGCTGGAGCGCTTGACACGTTCGATCACGGCGGTCATGCTACCAGAGGTAACTGTTACCACGGGTTACATGTTCTGGAGCACAGTTCCCGTGGGAGCAGGCGGGACGCGGCTTCTCGATTCAACGGCGAGTCAGGCGCTGAAAGGGGCTGATGATGACGCGGACGCTCAAGGTGACCGACCGGGAAGCGACGGCACAGCGGTTGCTGAAGTCGGCGGCGAACAAGTTCTACGACCCGGATGTCGACATCGACTGGGACGCGCCGCTGGTCGAGGGCAAGCGGTACATCCTGCCGGAGCGCTCGTCGCTCTACGGCACCCCGCTGTGGGACCGGCTGAGCCCGGAACAGCGGATCGAGCTGGGCAAGCACGAGATGGCCAGCATCGCGACCACCGGGCTGTGGTTCGAGATCCTCCTGATGCAGATGCTGCTCAAGGAGGTCTACGCACAGGACCCGACGACGGCGCACGCGCAGTTCGCGCTCACCGAGATCGCCGACGAATGCCGGCACTCCACGATGTTCGCGAGGATGTCCGCGCGGATCGGCTGCCCGACCTACGGTCCGGTGCCGGTGCTGCGGCAGTTCGCGAAGCTGATGCCGACCATTTCCTACGGCCCGGCGCGCTACGGCGCGATCCTGGTCGCCGAGGAGGTGCTCGACCGGCTGCAGCGCGAGCAGATGAACGACGACCAGATCCAGCCGCTGGTCCGGATGGTGAACCGGATCCACGTGCTGGAGGAGGCGCGGCACGTCACCTTCGCCCGCGAGGAAGTCACTCGCGGGATGGCGAAGCTCGGCCGCGCGGAGGTCGCCTACCAGCAGTTCAGCATCGCGCTGATCTCGTACTTCGTGACGCGGGCGTTCATCAACCCGAACGTCTACAAGGCGGTCGGGATCCGGCCGCGCGAGGGCGTCGAGACGGCGCTGAACAACCCGCATTGGCGCGCGACGATCGCGTGGGCCGGGGAGAAGATCATGCCGTTCCTGCAGGAGTCCGGTCTCGTCGGGCTGCCCGGGAAACCGTTCTGGCGTAAGTCTTTCCTGCTGCCGGAGGGTAAATGACTACCGTAGAGCGGCTGCGTAATCCCGCCCGCGAGCATCGGTTCGTGACCGGTGACGGCTGTGCGCTGCACGTCGAAATGAGCGGCCCGGCCGACGCCGCGGTCACGCTGGTGCTGGTGCACGGCTGGACGCAGGACCACCGCACGTGGGACGGCGTCGTCGACCACCTCGGTCCCGGTGTCCGGACGTTGCGCTACGACCTGCGCGGGCACGGCGGTTCCGCGGCCGCGACCAAGGAAACGGGCACGATTCCGCGGCTGGCCGACGATCTGGCCGAGCTGATCGCCGCTCGCGTGCCCTCGGGTCCGCTGGTGCTCGCCGGGCATTCGATGGGCGGCATGACCATGATGGCGCTGGCCGAACGGCATCCGGAGCTGGTGCGCGACCGGGTCGTCGGCGCGGCGTTCGTGGCGACGTCGTCGGGCCAGATGGACCGGATCACGCTGGGGCTGCCCGGAATGGCGGGCCAGTTCTCCGCGCGGTTCGAGCGCCGGCTGGCGAAGGCGCTGTCGCACCGCAAGGGCGAGCGGCTGCCGTTGAGCCCGGCGATGGTGCGTTCGGGCGCGCGGTTCCTCGTGTTCGGCGACCGTCCGCGCCGCGCGGACCTCCGGCTGGTGGCGGATCAGCTGTTGTGCGCGCATCCGGCGAGCCTCGGCGCGTTCCAGGACGCGATTTCGACGCATGACTGTCGCGTCGCGCTGGCGACCCTGCGCGGTACTCCGTCCGTGGTGCTGGCGGGGGAGAAGGACCGGCTTTGCCCGCTGCCGCACGCGAAAGTGATCGCGGACGAGCTGCCGGACGCGGAGTTTGTCCGTTTTCCCGGTGCTGGGCACATGCTGCCGCAGGAGCGCGCGGCCGAGGTCGCGGTGCGAATCGGGGCTTTGCTGCGGGTTTCGTGACCCTGCGCGTTCGCGCTCGTACCTGACTGTCGGCTGTTCCCAGCCGCCCGGCGCTGTCACGCTGGGTGGTTGGGATGTCGCCGACAGGACGGGACGGGCGCATGGGCCAGCCGCTGAGCGCGCACGTCAACCGGAGCCTGATGGCGATTTCCCGGCGGGCGGAAAGCGTGGACCGGCATACGCTGGCCAAAACCTTCGTGGTGGCCGGGTCGTTCTCGGCGATGCTGCATTCCGCCGATCACCAGATCCTTTACGGCCGCCGAGGCACCGGGAAGACGCACGCCCTGCTGTACCTGGCCGATCTGGTCGAAGAGACCCACGACGTCGCGGTGTACCTGGATCTGCGGACAATCGGTTCCACCAGCGGCCTGTACGCGAATCAGCAGTTGCCGGTGCCGCTGCGGGGCACGCAGCTGCTGGTCGACACGCTGGAAGCGGTGCACGAACAGCTGCTGACCACGGCGATCGAGACGAGAGTGTCCGATCAAGGAGGTTTGCTGCAGGGTCTCGACGAGCTGACCGAGGCGGCGACGACGGTCGAGGTCGTCGGCAAGGTCGAGCGGGAGACGACCGTCGGGGGTTCCGCGGAGCAGTCCCGCGGCGCCGGGGCCTCGGCTTCTTGGGGGCCGGGCGGTCCGCGTGGCCAGATAAGTGTGTCGGGCAGCAGCAGGCATTCGGTCAATGCGTCGGATCGGTTGCGGCGCAGCGGAATCGAACATCATCAGGTCATTTTCGGGCCGCTCAGCCGGGCGCTGGCGCGGATCACGGCCGCGTTGGCTCCGGCCCGGCTGTGGCTGTTGCTGGACGAGTGGAGTTCGATTCCCCTTGAGCTGCAACCGTTGCTGGCGGATTTGCTGCGCCGCAGCGTGCTCCCGACGCGCGGGACGACAGTCAAAATCGCGGCGATCGAGCGCCGGTCCCGATTCCGCGAACCTGGTCTCGAAGGCGATTACGTCGGCATCGAGGTCGGTGCGGACGCGGCCTCCGCGGTCAGCTTCGACGACGTGCTCCTGTTCGATCACGGCCGGAGCCAGTCGAGGCAGTTTTTCGCCGAACTTTTCCTCAATCACGTACGACCGCGGATGCCGGTGACCGACGATCCCGCGGAATTCGTGGCCACCGCGTTCAGCCGTACCGCGTTTCCCGAACTCGTGCGCGCGGCCGAAGGCGTGCCCCGGGACGCGATCAACATCGCCGCGCTGGCCGCGCAGCACGCGAACACGGCGACCATCGGGATCCGGCACGTCCGGCAAGCCGCGCAGGATTGGTACCTGCGCGACAAATACGCGGCCATCGCCGGGAACGAACCGGCTTTGACGACGCTTCGCTGGCTGGTGGACGAGGTGGTCGGCCGACGGCGCTCCCGGACCTTCCTGCTCGAGCACGCCAGCGGCGCGCACGACCCGAGCATGCGCGATCTCTACGACGCCCGGCTCGTTCACCTGGTGCGGCGCGGCATCGTCAGCCGAAAGCGGCCGGGAACGCTCTACGACGGGTTCGCCATCGATTACGGCTGCTACGTCGCCCTGCTCTCCGAGAGGGAAGAACCGTCCCGGCAAAGCAAATCCGATGCCTGGCTGACCGATCCGCACGGTGCGCTGCCGGACAGTGCGCATCTCGAGCAACTGCTGGTCGAACTCCCTGGCGCGGCCAGATCGGTGCCACGCCAGCGAAAACCGCGCGAATGACCTAGCGGAGCCGTTCGAGCGCGGCGACGGTGGCCGGGACGTCTTCCCAGATCGGCGAGTGCCCGGTCTCGACGGTGACGAGTTCGCTGTCCGGCAGGTGGTCGACGAGGTACTGGGCGTCCGCGAGCGTGCGGGCCCGGTCGTGGATTCCGTGCAGCACCGTGACCGGGCAGCGGATCGACGCCAGGCGGGGCGTGAGGTCCAGATCCCGTTGGCTCGTCAGGACTTCCAGCGCGGCCTCGGCCGGGACGCGGGCGGCGTAGCCGAGCAGTTCAGTGCGCAGGTCCGGCGGCAACGGCGTAGCGAAGGACCGGTCGAGTACCGCGGCGTGCAGCTCAGGACCCCAGTCCGACGCGATCGTGGCGAGGATCCGGTCGACGTCGCCGTGGCCGCGCATGTGTGCGCCGGTGTTCGCGAGCAGCAGCGCGGACACCAGATCCGGCCGGGTGGCCGCGACCAGCGCCGCGATGCAGCCGCCTGTGGAGTGCCCGAGCAGCGTGACCGGGCTTCCGTGCTGCTCGATCCGGTCAGCGACCCGGGCCGAGATGTCCTCGATTCGCCACGGACCTGGCGCGGTCATCCAATCGACCGCGTCCAGCTCGTCGGGCAGTGCGGAAGCCAGCGGGGCGTAGATCCGCGGGCTGCAGAGCGTGCCCGGCACCGCGACCACGCGCACGAGGGTCAGTTGTCCTTGAGCGGGAAACCGCCGCCGATGCCACGCCAGGCGAGGTTCGCGGTGAGCGCCACCGCGTCCTCACGGCTCATCGACTGGTTGTGCTGCAGCCAGTAGCGCGCGCTGACCTGGCTCATCCCGACCAGGCCGACAGCCAGCAGACGGGCCTTCTCCTCGTCCAGACCGGCGTCGGAGGTGATCGTCTCGGTGATGGCCTCGACGCTGGCCGAGGTCGCGCGGTCGACCGCCTCCTGCACGGCGGGCTCGCCGCGCAGATCGGACTCGAACACCATGCGGAACGCGCCCGCGTCGTTGTTCACGAAGTCGAAGAACGCGCCGACCGTGGCCGGGACGCGCTGGCGGTTGTCCGAAGTGGAGTTCAGCGCGCCCTGCACCCGGCCGACCAGGTCGTCGACGTGGCTTTCCAGCAGCGCGATGTACAGGTCGAGCTTGCCGGGGAAGTGCTGGTAGAGCACCGGTTTGCTGACCCCGGCCTCCTCGGCGATCTCGTCCATCGCCGCCGCGTGGTAGCCGTGCTCGGCGAAGACGCGCTGCGCGGCAGTCAGCAACTGGGCCCGGCGCTCGGTCCGGGGCAACCGCACACCTCGTTGCAGTCGCGCCATGTCCGTCATTCTTCCTCCGTCCGCAGCCTTCGCCGGGCGGGTTCACCACCGCGTGAAGTGAATCTGACATTACCCGTGGGTACGCCCGAAATGCCAAGGGTCAGGCATCCTGGACTGGTGACCACCACGACCTCCCGCCCCACCACCGCGGCGGCGGTCCGCCCGCCGGTGACCCAGGTGCCATTGTCGACTACGCCCCTTCCGCCGCTCGACGGGGCGCTGCCTGCTTGGCCGGGAACGGTCGAAGACGGCCTGCACATCCGGCACACGCCCGGCCCGGACGGCACGCCCGCGGTGTACGTGCACGGGCTCGGCGGGTCGTCCACGAACTGGACCGACCTCGCCGCGCTGCTCGCTCCGACCGCCGCCGGACAGGCCGTTGACCTGCCCGGATTCGGCTATTCGGAGCCGGCGGAGGAGTTCGCGTACAGCCTCGACGACCACGCCGAGGTCATCGCGAGCCGATTGGAACAGCTCGGCGAACCGGTGCATTTGCTCGGCAACTCGATGGGCGGCGCGATCTCGCTGCTGCTCGCCGCGCAGCGGCCGGAGCTGGTGAGAACTCTCACCCTGATCTCCCCGGCGATGCCGGACCGCCGCCCGGACCCGCGCCGGCTGTCCGATCCGCTGATGGCGCTGGCCTACCTCCCGGTGGTCGGGGCCAGGGTGCGCCGCCGGATGGCCGGGATGACCGCCCGCGAACGCGCCGCACAGGTCATCAAGCTGTGCTTCCACGATCCGTCGCGGTTCCCGGACGCCCGGCTGGACGAACTCGTCGAGGAACACGCCGCGCGCGCCGGGTTCCCGTGGGCGCTGGCCGCGATGGAACGCAGCACGTTCGGCATCTTCCGGCGCTGGACCGCGCTCGGCCCCGGGTCGCTGTGGTCGGTCGCCAAACAGGTCCAGGCCCCGACGCTGGTGGTCTGGGGACTCCACGACCGGGTGATCTCGGTCAAGCGCGCGCTGCGGACCGCGCAGGCGATTCCGCGCGCCCGGATGCTGGTGCTCCCGCGCACCGGGCACGTCGCCCAGATGGAACGTCCGCAGGTGGTCGCGCGTGCCGTGCTCGGTCTGTGGGAGGGCGCGGACAAGGGTTCCTGGTAGCTCGAACGGGGGGACCGCGGATCGCCCGGGAGCCCGCCAGTCGCTGCCGGGAACGTCGCTGGGGTGTGGCACCCTGGGTCGGTGGACCGGCTGAAGCAGGACGCGCGAGCGAAGGACCGGCGGGGCCCGACCGCAGGGTCGGCCCGGCGTTCGCCGTCCTCCGGGTCGGCCGGTTCCGGCGACGCGGACGCCGATTCGCCGCGGGTCGGCCAGTACCGGCCGGGGCGCAAGCCCGCCCAGCGCGTGGGCGAGGACCGGTACCGCCCAGGCGGACGCCGCACGAGCGCGGAGCCGCTCGCCGCCGCCTGGAAACCCAAGGACGGCGGGGAGAAGCGCCCCGCGCCGAAGAAGCAGCAGTCGCCGTTCGGCCGGTTCGTGAAGACTTACGGGTGGCGGGTGTACGCGCTGCCGATCCTGGCCGTGATCACCGTGCTCGTCGCGGTCAACACCGCGACCGGCCCGACTGACGCGGGGGCCGGGAGCAGCACCGAGGTCGCGTCCGGCGACACCGCCGCGGGCGCGATCGACGGTTCCGGCGGCATCCCGGAGAACCCCGCGCAGCCGGTGAACCTCAACGTGCCCACCGCCGACCTGCCCAACGGCGGCAATTTCACCCAGACCGGCAAAGGCACCTGGCACATCGTGAACGGGTCCGGCGACGTCGTGGGCAAGAGCGGGAAGCTCTACACCTACACCGTCGAGGTCGAAGACGGCATCGACCCGGCCAGCTACGCCGGCGACGACAGCTTCGGCACCGCGGTGCAGGGCATTCTGTCCGATCCGCGCAGCTGGACGTGGAACGGCGAGATCCGGTTGCAGCGGGTCGACGCGAGCTATCCGAACCCGAGTTTCCGGGTGAGCCTCACCACGCCGGACACCACGCACCGGCCGGACGCGTGCGGGTTCCAGATCAAATTCGAGGCCTCGTGCTACCGGCGCAGCATGGGCCGGGTGCTGATCAACCTGGCCCGGTGGGTGCGCGGCGCGAAGGTCTACCTCTCGGACATGACCGGGTACCGGCAGTACGCCATCAACCACGAGGTCGGGCACGCGCTGGGCAACAATCACGTTGGCTGTCCGGGCAACGACCAGCCGGCCCCGGTGATGATGCAGCAGTCGTTCGGCGTGGCCGACGATTATGTGGCGATGCTCAACAACATCCCCGGCGGCGACAAGGGCAAGGTCGCCGCGGACCACCACGTGTGCAAGCCGAACGCGTGGCCGAACCCGACTCCGCCGGGCCAGTAACAGAGTCCCACCATCTGGGAGCAGGGAAGTCCCTCTTGCCAGGGCGCGTTGGGGATACTGGGATCGACTACGCGACCCGCGCGAGTATGGAGGACCCGATGTCAGACACGGCACTGCCGCCGCTCGTCGAGCCGGCAGCCGAGCTCACCAAGGAAGAGGTGGCCCGGTACAGCCGTCACCTGATCATCCCGGACGTCGGGGTGGTCGGGCAGAAGCGGCTGAAGAACGCGAAGGTCCTGGTCATCGGTGCGGGCGGCCTCGGAAGCCCGGCGCTGCTGTACCTGGCGGCGGCCGGCGTGGGCACGCTCGGCATCATCGACTTCGACGTCGTCGACGAATCCAACCTGCAGCGCCAGGTGATCCACGGCCAGTCCGACCTCGGCAAGCTCAAGGCCGCGTCGGCACAGGAGTCGATCGCCGAGATCAACCCGCTGGTCAAGGTGCACCTGCACACGGACCGTCTGGAGTCGGCGAACGCACTGGAGATCTTCAGCCAGTACGACCTGATCCTCGACGGCACGGACAACTTCGCCACGCGCTACCTGGTCAACGACGCCGCGGTGCTGGCGGGCAAGCCGTACGTGTGGGGTTCGATTTTCCGGTTCGAAGGCCAGGTCAGCGTCTTCTGGGAAGATGCGCCGAACGGCAAGGGTCTCAACTACCGGGATCTCTACCCCGAGCCGCCGCCCCCCGGCATGGTCCCGTCTTGTTCCGAAGGCGGCGTACTGGGCGTGCTGTGCGCGTCGATCGGCTCGATCATGGTGACCGAGGCGATCAAACTCATCACCGGCATCGGAGAACCGCTCCTCGGGCGGCTGATCTCCTATGACGCGCTGGAGATGAAGTACCGCGAGGTCAAGATCCGCAAGGACCCGGAGACCCCGAAGATCACCGAACTGATCGACTACGAAGCCTTCTGCGGCGTGGTGTCGGACGAGGCCGCTTCCGCCGCCTCGGGCAGCACCCTGACTCCCGCGGAACTCAAGGCGAAGTTCGACTCCGGCGAAGACTTCGCGCTGATCGACGTCCGCGAACCGCACGAGTACGAGATCGTCAACATCAAGGGCGCCACGCTGATCCCGAAGGACCGCATCCTTTCCGGCGAGGCACTGGCGGAACTGCCGCAGGACAAGCCGATCGTCCTGCACTGCAAGTCAGGAGCCCGCTCGGCCGAAGCGCTGGCCGCCCTGCACGCAGCAGGCTTCAAGGACGCCACCCACCTGGGCGGCGGAGTCCTGGCCTGGGCACGGCAGATCGACCCGAGCCTGCCGACCTACTGAGCACCCTGTCTGTTCCGTGAAGGGCTCCTTGAGGGAATCTAATTCCCTCAAGGAGCCCTTCACGGCTTTCCGCGGGGCACGTTCCGTAAAGGCCACCTTCACGACCCTGGGTTCCCTCAAGGTCCCTTTCCCGGCCAGCCCCGCTCCGCCTGCCGCGATGACCCCAATGTGGCATTGGGTGCGTCGCACGCACCCAATGTGGCGTTCGGTGCGCCTGACGCACCCAATGCCACATTGGGGCGCAGCCCCACTCCCTAAACCGCCACCACCACACCCCAAAACCCCAGGCACCCAGCCCCCTCCCTGCACCCCGATACGAAGCCTTCTCTGCGGTCTGAGGGTGGTTGTCAAGGCATCTTTCCCGCCTTGACAACCACCCTCAGACCGTCAGCACAATCGCGCTTCGGGGTGCCCACCGACCCCGCGGGGCGCAATGTCGCCGCCAGGCGACGAGCCCCAGCGAACCCCGCCGCCTCGGCATCCGAGTGACGTTGCACAGTCGAAACCACCAATGACCAGCGAGTCTCCCCAAACCAGCCCCACCCCCCGGCGTACCCTCCCCCTTTGTGCGGTCAACCCTCGAACGCCCGTCCGAACGCGTCTGCGCCGCCTTCGGCAGCAACGCCGACGCCGCGGCGCTACTCCCGGACTCCAAGTCCTGGCAAGCCGGTGACGTGGTCTTCAAACGCGTCACCGACCGATCCCAGGCCCTCTGGACCGCCCGGGCCCTGGACTTCGCCGACGACCCCGGTCTCCGCATCGCCAAACCAGTCCGCTCCCGTGACGGCCGCTGGATCGTCGGCGACTGGTCAGCCTGGCGTTACCTCCCCGGCACGACCGAACACCGCTGCGAGGAATCCGTCCTGGCCGCGGTCCGCCTGCACCGAGCCACCGCCGCCTTGCCCCGCCCGGACTTCCTCTCCTCCCGCGACGACCGGAACGCCATCGCCGACCGAATCGCCTGGGAGGAACTGGACCGCCCCCTCCCGGAGGAAAAAGGCGGCCGCTGGTTCGAAATCCTCGCCCCGGCCCGGCGCCCGATCAAACTCCCGCACCAGGTCGCCCACGGCGAACTCCTCGCCGGTCTCCTCTTTGACGGCGACGCCGCCCCCGGCGTAGTCGACTTCGTCCCCTACTACCGCCCAGGCGAATGGGGCGCGGCGATCGCCGCAGTCGACTCCCTCAGCTGGGGCGGAGCAACCGGAGCCTTGCTGGAACGCTGGGCCCACCTCCCGGAATGGCCACAGCTTCTGCTCCGCGCGATCCTCTTCCGTCTGGCCTCGCACGCACTCGATCCCCGCTCCACCAACGCCGCGCTGGACGGCCTGCGCGCCGCCGCTCGTGAGGTCAGCGCGATCCTCTGACTCACTGCCCGCCCCCGCCATGACGGCGGGCAATGTCAACTCCCTGAAACATTCGGGCACGTTGAGGTAACACAGCCTCCTTACCGTCGGGTCATCGCCGACCCGAGGAGCGCCTGTGCCGCACGTCGACACACATTGCCCCTACTGCGCCTTGCAGTGCGGGATGCGCCTGGATGAGACCCGGGTCACGCCAAGGGATTTCCCGGTCAACGCGGGCGGCCTGTGCCAGAAAGGCTGGACGGCCGGTGCGCTGCTGGAATCCGGCGCGCGGCTGACGTCGCCGCTGCTCCGCCGGGACGGCGAACTCCAGCCGGTTTCCTGGGACGAGGCACTGGATTTCGTCGCGGACCGGCTGCTCGCCTCGCGACAGGAGCACGGCGCGGACTCGGTCGCAGTGTTCGGCGGGGGCGGGCTCACCAACGAAAAGGCTTACCTGCTCGGGAAATTCGCCCGGATCGCGCTCGGAACGTCGCAAATCGACTATAACGGCCGATTCTGCATGTCCTCCGCTGCGGCAGCGGGGATGCGTGCGTTCGGGGTGGACCGCGGAATGCCGTTCCCGGTAACTGATCTCGCGACGGCGGACGTCGTCCTGCTCGCCGGGGCGAATCCGGCCGAGACGATGCCGCCGTTCATGCAGCATCTGGAGGGTGCGGAACTGATCGTCGTCGACCCGCGCCGTACCCCGACGGCCGAACGGGCTGCGTTGCACCTCGCTCCGGCACCGGGAACGGATCTCGCGCTGGCGTTGGGAATTCTGCACGCGGTCGTCGCCGAAGGGCACCTGGACAAGTCCTATGTGGATCTTCGGACGGCCGGATTCGACGAGATGTGGCGGATCGCCGCGACGTGGTGGCCGGAGCGGGTCGAGCGAGTGACCGGCGTCTCGGCCGCGGATCAACGCCGGGCTGCGGAACTGCTGGCCCGGGCGGGCAACGCGTATGTGCTTACTGGACGCGGGACGGAACAGCACGCGTCCGGCACCGCGACGGTCGGCGGGTGGATCAATCTCGCTCTCGCACTGGGATTGCCCGGACGGGTCGGGTCTGGCTTCGGCTGCCTGACCGGGCAGGGCAACGGCCAGGGCGGGCGCGAGCACGGGCAGAAGGCGGACCAACTGCCGGGGTATCGCAAGATCGACGACCCGGCGGCGCGTGCGCACGTCGCTCAGGTTTGGGGCGTGCCAGCGGAAAGCTTGCCCGGGCCGGGACGGTCCGCGGTCGAGCTGCTGGACGAACTGGGGGAGTCGGTCAAGGCGTTGCTGGTGTTCGGGAGCAACGTGGTGGTGTCCGCACCGCGTTCGTCTCGAGTGCAGGAACGGTTGGCTGCGCTGGATCTTCTCGTGGTGGCGGACTTTGTCCTGTCGGAGACCGCGGCGCTGGCCGACGTGGTTTTCCCGGTGCCGCAATGGGCCGAAGAAGCGGGCACGTTGACCAATCTCGAAGGCCGGGTTCTGTTGCGGCAGCGCTCGATCGAACCGCCGGCCGGCGTGCGCAGCGATCTGTCGCTGCTGCAGGAGCTTGCGGTCCGATTGGGACAGCCGGTCGAGCGGTTTCCGGACGACGCGGTGGAGGTTTTCGAGGAATTGCGCGCGGCGTCGAAGGGCGGAGCCGCGGACTACTCCGGAGTGACGTATCAACGGTTGCGGTCCGGAGAGGCGTTGCACTGGCCGGTTCCGGAAGAGACGCATCCGGGTACGCCGCGCATGTTTCTCGAAGGATTCGCGCATCCGGACGGACGGGCGCGGTTCGCGGAGGTCGACCACAGCGGACCCGCGGAGTTGCCCGACGAGGTTTTTCCGTTGCAGGCCACTACCGGCCGGGTGCTCCAGCATTACCAGTCCGGCGCGCAGACTCGCCGGATCGCGGAGCTGACCGCGGTCGTTCCGGAGGTGTTCGTGGAGGTGCATCCGGACACCGCGGCGCGGTCCGGGCTGGCCGACGGCGACCGCGCGGTGGTGCGGTCGCGGCGTGGCGAGACGGTCGCGCTGGTGCGGTGCGTGCCGTCGATGCGGGCGGACCTCGTCTTCCTGCCGTTCCACTTTCCCGGTGCGGCGCGGGCGAATCTGCTCACCAACCCGGTGCTCGACCCGGTGAGCCGGATGCCGGAGTTCAAGGTGTGCGCGGTGTCGTTGGCGAGGGCGGAAGCATGAGCGCGCGGAACGTCGTCATCATCGGCTACGGGATGGCCGGGGCACGGCTCGCGGACGAGATCCGGCGGCGCGACCCGGAAGCGGACCGGGTGCGGTTGACTGTGCTCGGCGAAGAGCCACACGCGGCTTACAACCGAGTTTTGCTGTCCACTGTGGTCGCGGGCGGGATGAGCCCGGAAACGGTGCGGCTGCACGATTCCGGGTGGGCCGCACAGTCACGGGTCGACCTGCGTCTCGGAACGCGGGTGACGCAGATCGACTCGGCACGCCGGATGGTCTGCACTGAAACCGAGGATTTCCCTTACGACGCACTGGTCCTCGCGACCGGAGCCGCGCCGTGGCTGCCGCCGGTCGAAGGTCTCGAACTCGGGCCGGAGGTCGTGGCGTTCCGCACCTTGGACGACTGTGCGCGCATTGTGGACGCGGCACGTCCGGGCGCACCGGTCGCGGTACTCGGCGGCGGGTTGCTCGGACTGGAAGCGGCGCGCGGGCTCGCCGGTCGCGGCGCGAACGTGACCGTGGTGCATCCGCAGCCGCATGTGCTGGAACGGCAACTGGATTCCGGCGCCGGCCGCGTGCTCGCTCGCCGGTTGGCGGAGCTGGGCGTGACGTTCCGGTTCGAGGTGACCGCAGCCCGGCACCTCCCCGGAGACGGCCTGAAACTCGACGACGGCAGCTTCGTTCCCGCTGACCTCGTGGTCGTCGCGGCCGGGGTGCGACCGGAAACGTCGCTCGCCGAAAGCGCCGGACTCGCGGTGGACCGCGGAATCCTGGTGGACGACCTGCTCCGGACCAGCGACGGCCGGATTCACGCACTCGGCGACTGCGCTCGGCATCCGGGTGCCCCAGCGGGATTGGTGCAGCCCGCGTGGGAACAAGCCGCGGTGCTGGCGGACCTGCTCACCGGAGCGGACGCGACGGCGCGGTATCGCGGCACTCGCACGGTCACCCGGCTCAAAGCCCGCGACATCGATCTCGCCGCGCTCGGCGAAACGCAGGTGACCAGCGAGGACGCCGCTGCCGAAGTTGTGACCTTCGACGATCCGTCCGGCGGCCGGTACGGCAAGCTCGTCGTCCGCGGCGACCGCGTGACCGGCGCGATCCTGCTCGGCCTGCCGGACGCGGCGGCGACTGTGACCCAAATGCACGACCGGGGCACGCCGGTACCCGAAGACCGGCTCGCGGTGCTGCTGGGCCGGGCGCTGCCCGCGGCCGCGCCGACGGCCGCGAGCCCGGCCGATCTTCCTTCTTCCACAGTGATCTGCCGCTGCAACGCAGTGACCAAAGGCCGGCTGATCGAAGCCTGGCGGGGTGGCGCCACCGACGCTGCCGCACTCGCCCGCACCACCCGCGCGACCACGGGATGCGGCAGCTGCCGCGACACGGTCGGCGCGGTCGCGGACTGGCTGGCCGCGCAATGACCGCCCCCGGCAACGAGGAGGACACCATGACCCGCCGCTGGATCGAGCACTGGGATCCCGAGAACGACGAGTTCTGGGAGACGACCGGCAAGCGCGTCGCCCGGCGCAACCTGTGGTTTTCCGTGTTTTCCGAGCACATCGGCTTCTCGATCTGGACACTGTGGTCGGTCGTGGTGCTGTTCATGGGCCCGGCCTACGGGTTCTCCGCCGCGGACAAGTTCCTGCTCGTCTCCACGCCGACGGTGGTCGGGGCGATCATGCGGATTCCGTACACCTTCGCGGTAGCCCGATTCGGCGGTCGCAATTGGACAGTCATCAGCGCACTGCTGCTGCTCATCCCGACGGTGCTGACCGCGATCGTGCTGCACCCAGGGACTTCCCTCGGCACTTTCGTGCTGATGGCGGCGCTCGGCGGGGTCGGTGGCGGCAACTTCGCCTCGTCGATGGCGAACATCAACACCTTCTATCCGGAACGGCACAAGGGCTGGGCGCTCGGACTGAACGCCGGTGGCGGAAACCTTGGCGTCGCGGTGATTCAGCTTGTGGGTCTGCTCGTGATCGGCACCGCCGGTGCGACCGCGCCACGGCTGGTGCTTTACATCTACCTGCCGCTGATCGTCATCGCCGCGACGTGCGCCGCGTTGTTCATGGACAACTTGGCCAGCGTTCGCGGTGACACCAAGGCAATGCGCGAGGTAGTCCGTTATGGACACACCTGGGTGATGTCGTTGCTGTACGTCGGCACGTTCGGTTCCTTCATCGGCTACAGCTTCGCCTTCGGGTTGGTGTTGCAGAACCAGTTCGGCCGGACGCCGTTGCAGGCGGCCGCGGTGACGTTCCTCGGTCCGCTGCTGGGTTCGCTGTCGCGGCCGATCGGCGGATGGCTGTCGGACCGGATCGGCGGCGGCCGCGTCACCTTCGCGACTTTCGGGGCGATGGCGCTGGCGACCGTCGGACTGTTGCTGGCTTCCTCGTCGAAATCGCTGGGCTGGTTCACCGCGGCGTTCATTGTTCTGTTCGTGCTCACCGGAATCGGCAACGGGTCGACGTACAAGATGATCCCGGCGATCTTCCAGGTGAAGGCGCGCGCGGCGATTCAGGCCGGTGCGGACGAGGCGACGGAATTGCGCAACGCGCGACGGCTGTCCGGTGCGTTGATCGGATTGGCCGGTGCGATCGGCGCGCTGGGCGGGTTGTTCATCAACCTCGCGTTCCGGCAGTCGTTCGCCGAGGCGCACAGCGGAGTACCGGCGTTCGTCGGATTCCTGGTCTTCTACGCGGTGTGCGTGGGTGTGACGTGGTTCGGCTATCTGCGCAAGCCGGCGGTGCGCGCGCAGGTGGCGTTGGCAGGAGCGGAGGTCTGAAATGCCTACAGTGGTGGTTGCCGGGCACGGCATGGTCGCGCACCGGTTCGTGGAGGCACTTCGCGCGGCGGACAAGGCGGGCGAGTGGCGGGTCGTCGTCTTCGGCGAGGAGAACCGTCCCGCTTACGACCGGGTCGCGTTGACCTCCTATGTGGACAGCTGGGATCCGGCCGCGTTGGCGTTGCCCGGCTCGGATTACGCGGAAGACGACGCGGTCGAACTTCGCCTTGGCGAGGTGGTCGTGTCGGTGGATCGCGAGGCCAAGACGGTGACGACGGCGGCCGGGCACGTGCAGCCGTACGACTCGCTGGTGCTGGCGACCGGTTCTCGTCCGTTCGTTCCGCCGGTGCCGGGACGGGATCTGCCGGGTGTGTTCGTGTACCGGACCATCGAGGACCTCGACGCGATCCGGGCGGCGGCTGAACGCCAGGGTCGCGGCCGTCGAGCGGCAGTGGTGATCGGTGGTGGTCTTCTCGGTCTGGAGGCGGCGAAGGCATTGCGGGACATGGGATTGTCGCCGCACGTGGTGGAGATGGCACCGCGATTGATGCCGTTGCAGGTCGACGACGGCGGTGGCGGGCTGTTGCGGCGGCTCATCACAAACCTTGACGTGACCGTCCACACGGGAACCTCGACAGACGCGATCGAGGCTGACGGGTCGCGGCTGCTTGCTCGGCTGGGCAACGGCACGGAGCTGGACGTCGACCTGGTGGTCTTCTCCGCTGGCGTTCGGCCTCGGGACGACTTGGCCCGGGAGTCCGGTTTGGACGTTGGCGAACGCGGTGGCGTGCTGGTCGACGCGACGTGCCGGACCAGCGACTCGGCGGTCTACGCGATTGGCGAGTGCGCGGCGGTCGAGGGCCGGGTGTACGGCATCGTCGCGCCGGGATACGCGATGGCGGAGGTGGTCGCGGCGCAGCTCACCGGAACGACGGCGAGCTTCCCCGAGCCGGACACCGCGACGAAGCTCAAGCTGATGGGCGTGGACGTCGCCAGTTTCGGCGACGCACACGCAGCCACCGAAGGAGCGTTGGAAGTCGCGGTGAACGACGCCGTGGCCGGGACGTACAAGAAGCTTGTCGTCACCGACGACGGACGGACGCTGCTTGGCGGGGTCCTGGTCGGCGACGCGGCGGAGTACAACACGCTCCGGGCGTTGGTCGGCCGCCCGCTGCCAGCCGACCCGGGTGCGTTGCTCGCGCCGGCCGGTGGCGGCGCGGCGGTCGGTGTGGACGCGCTGCCGGACGAGGCGCAGGTCTGTTCGTGCAACGGCGTTTCCAAGGGCGCGTTGACCCGGGCGATCAACGAGGACGGCTGCGATTCGGTCGGGAAGTTGAAGGCGTGCACGCGGGCGGGAACGTCGTGCGGCTCGTGCGTGCCGATGCTGGCGAAGCTGCTGAACGCGTGCGGGGTCGAACAGTCGAAGGCGTTGTGCGAACACTTCACGCAGTCTCGTGCTGAGCTGTTCGAGATCATCCAGGCGACCCGGATGACGACGTTCAGCGAAGTGGTGAGCCGGTACGGCACCGGGACCGGTTGCGCGGTGTGCAAGCCCGCGGTGGCGTCGATCCTGGCGACGCTGGGCAACGGGCACATTCTCGGCGGCGAGCAGGCGGCGCTGCAGGACACGAACGACCGATTCCTCGCGAACATGCAGCGCAACGGCAGCTATTCGGTCGTGCCGCGGATCCCCGGCGGCGAGATCACGCCGGAGAAGCTGATGGTGATCGCGCAAGTGGCCCAGGATTTCGGGCTGTACACCAAGATCACCGGCGGCCAGCGGATCGACCTGTTCGGGGCCACTGTGGACCAGCTGCCGGACATCTGGCGGCGGCTGGTCGACGCGGGCTTCGAGTCCGGGCACGCGTACGGCAAGTCGTTGCGGACGGTCAAATCCTGCGTCGGCTCGACCTGGTGCCGATACGGCGTGCAGGACAGCGTGGGGCTGGCGATCGACCTGGAGTTGCGGTATCGCGGTCTGCGGTCGCCGCACAAGATCAAGGCCGGGGTGTCCGGGTGTGCGCGCGAATGCGCCGAAGCTCGCGGCAAAGACTTCGGTGTGATCGCCACCGAACACGGATGGAACCTCTACGTCGGCGGCAACGGCGGAGCGACACCGCGGCACGCGGAACTGCTGGTGTCTGATGTGGACACCGAAACGCTGGTGCGGACGATCGACCGGTTCCTGATGTTCTACGTGCGCACGGCGGACCGGTTGCAGCGGACCGCGCCCTGGATCGAGGAGCTGGAAGGCGGGCTCGACCACTTGCGCGCGGTGATCGTGGACGACAGCCTCGGCATTTGCGAGGACCTGGACGCGGCGATGGCGAAACACATCGAGGGCTACACCGACGAATGGCGCGGTGTGCTGGAGGACCCGGACAAGCTGGCGCGGTTCAGTTCGTTCGTGAACGCGCCGGGCACGCCGGATCCGTCGATCTCGTTCCGCCCGGAACGCGAGCAGAAGATCCCGGTGCTGCTGGGAGTTCCGGAGGTGCGGCGATGACCATGACTTCATCCTGGACCGCGGTGTGCGCGGCCGCTGATATCCCGGCGTTCTCCGGGGCCGCGGCCCTGATCGACGGTCAGCAGGTCGCGGTGTTCCGCGCTGGAGACGGGTGGTACGCACTGTCCAACTGGGATCCGTGCAGCGGTGCGGCCGTGCTGTCACGCGGGATTGTCGGCGACGCCGGGGGAGAGCCGGTGGTCGCGTCGCCGGTTTACAAAGAACGGTTCTCGCTCCGAACTGGAGAATGCCTCGACGCGGAAGGCGTTTCGGTGCCGGTGTATCCGGTTCGGGTACGGGACGGGGTGATCGAGGTGGGCTCGCCGTGACCGATGTCCGGCCTCTAGCCGGGTTCACGGTGGGAATCACGGCAGCGCGCCGGGCTGAAGAGCTGGGCGCGCTGCTCGTGCGCCAGGGTGCCGCGGTCCGCTATGGACCGGCGATCCGGATCGTGCCGCTGGCGGACGACACCGAGCTGCACGCGGCGACGATGCGGTTGCTCGAGTCGCCGGTGGACATTGTGGTGGCGACGACCGGGATCGGTTTCCGCGGCTGGGTCGAGGCCGCAGAGGGCTGGGGCCTTGGCGAGAAGGTGCTCGACCATCTGTCGAGCGCTTCCCTGCTGGCCCGCGGTCCGAAAGCGGCCGGGGCGGTGCGGACGGCGGGGTTGGCTGAGGACTATTCGCCCGCCTCGGAAAGCAGCGCGGAGCTGTTGCAGTATCTGACCAAGTCCGGAGTGGAGGGTCGGCGGATCGCGGTGCAGCTGCACGGCGAGCCGCTGCCGTACTTCGCGGAAACCCTTCGGCAGGCGGGTGCCGAGGTGATCGAGATCCCGGTGTACCGCTGGGTCGCCCCGGCGGATCCGGGACCGCTTGACCGGCTGCTGGACGCGGTCCTGGAGGGAACGATCGACGCCTTGCCGTTCACGAGCGCGCCCGCTGCCGCGTCCACGGTCGCCATGGCGCGGCGGACCGGTCGTCTCGCCGCGTTGATCGAGGCGTTGAGCAACCGGGTGCTCGTCGCGTGCGTGGGACCGATCGCGGCCGCGCCGCTCGCCTCGCTGGGCATTCCGACTGTCCAACCGAGACGGTCGCGGATCGGTGCGCTGGCGAGGACCGTCGCGGACGCCTTGGTCGCGGCCTCGCCGACGCTGTACGCCGCCGGTCATGTGCTGCAGGTCCGCGGGACTGGTGCGTTGCTGGACGGCGAATGGCGCGAGATCGCCCCGGCTCCGATGGCGCTTCTGCGCGCTCTCGCGCGGCAGCCCGGCCGGGTGGTCGCGCGTCGGGAGCTGTCCGCTGAGCTTCCGTCCGGCGGGGAGGCGCACGCGGTGGAGACGGCGATCGGGCGGTTGCGGACGTCCCTCGGCGGCACCGGAGTGGTGCAGACGGTGGTCAAGCGCGGCTACCGGCTGGCCGTGGACCCCGGCGACACCCAAGCGCCGATCGGCTAACCTCGGGCGAGTGCGGATGGTCCCGATCCCGCCGGGAACGGTGACGCTCACCGACCGGCGGACAAAACGTAGCTGGACAGTCGACGTGCCCGCGTTCGAGCTAGGCGCGATCCCGGTCACCCAGGAGCAATACAACGGCGGTGGAGAGCTTCCTGCTGTCGAAGTGTCCTGGTTGGACGCTGTTCGATTCTGCAACACACTGTCCGAACGAGACGGTCTCCCGCCTGCTTACCGCTTCGAAGGCGACAAGGTGGAGTGGGACCGGTCCGCTGCTGGCTACCGCCTGCCCACTGAAGCCGAATGGGAGCACGCCTGCCGTGCGGGCACCGAAGGCCCGAGGTACGGCGAACTGGACGAGATCGCCTGGTACGAGGGAAACTCCGGCGGGCGGCTGCATCCGCCTGGCGAGAAGCGTCCGAATGCCTGGGGCGCTTACGATCTGCTCGGCAACACGTGGGATTGGTGCTGGGATCTCTACGATCCGGACGTCTACGGCGAGTACCGGGTCCTCAAGGGCGGCGGCTGGGCCGACGAGCATTGGAGTGTCCGGGTTTCGGTACGCCGCCGAAGTCACCCGACGTTCCGCGTGGACGACGTCGGCTTTCGCGTGGCGTGGTCTGGTCAGGACTGAGCGGAGTCCCACCAGGACAGAATTCGGGTGCCGTACAGCGTCAGCCATTTCGAGGGTTCACCGGCTGGCACGTCGACCTCGAACCACATGTCGCCCCGCAGCCTGCCGTCCTGCAGCCAGGTTCCGTCCGGCTGCCGGGCGGCGCGAATCCGTTCCACCGCGTCAGCGAGGCGCGGATCGGGCGGAAGGTCGTCCACGATGGCGGCTTCGCGGAAGTATTCGACCGCGTTGAGCGCGCTGTAGTGCCACCGCATCGGATACGCGAAATGATCCACCCACGACGCGACCTGCTCGCCGGTCGAGAGCCGGTACAACAGGCGGCGTTCCAGCAGGTACTCCTCGCCGGCGCGGCGGGCGGCGTGCGTCTCGTCGGTGCCGCCGGTGGCGACGTCGTAGGCGAGCAAGCCCTTCAGCGCGGTCAGCGTGCAGTGGAAGGACGAGCGCTTCGACCCGTCGACCCATTCGCAATTCCAGCCGCCGTCGGCCATCTGATGTTCGGTGAACCAGTGCGCGAGCCGGGAGACGTCGACGCCGAGCCAGCCTCCGTTGGCCAGCGTCCAGGCGTTGACGCAAACCGAGACTTCGCCGTCCCAATAGGGCAGGCCCTGGTATTCCCACCGGGAATTCTCGGCGATCAATTCCGGGGTGCGATTGGCGCGCAACACCGCTGGATCCATTCCCCATTCGCGCAGCATGGTGAGCGACCAGGTGGTCGCGGTCCACGGCTGCCCGGTGTCGGGGCCTGGTTTGAATCCCGCCGGGAAGAACGCGCCACCTGCCCACTGCCCGTCCGGGTCCTGCAGGGCGAGGAGTTGTGCGCCGAAGCCCTCGGTCGCGATCTTGTGCCGGGTGGCCGTCCAGACTTCGGGCGGCGCGTCCGCTACGTCCCGTTCGACCTGCCAGCGCAGCGCCGGGTCTGAGTCGAGCAGCCATTTCAGCACGTCAGGACTTTAGCGCTCCGGTCAAGCCCACGTCACGGAAAAGTCCTGGCAGCCCCGGGCGGACGCGGCCCGGGCCGCCTCGTCCTCGGCGGCGTCGCGGTCGGCACGGCGGAGCGGGTCGAATTCGGTGAGCGTGATGGTCAGGCGTTTGCCCGAGGCTTTCATTCGCCAGACGCCCAGAATCTCGCCGTCGACTAAAAGCGCACCAGGGCTGCCGAGAATTTTCCACACCTCTTTCGCTCGCGCTTTGTCCGGAACGAGTACGGCTTTGTCGCGGCTCTGCGTGTACGGATCAAGCGGAGGCAACAGGCGTACCCCAGCAGGCGACGGCGGATTCTCCAGCGCGGGCAAACGATCAGTCGGCACGAATGTTCGCCGACCGTCCACTTTGACCTCGGTCACCGACTCGGGCCAAGTCTCGCGGACGCAAGTCTTTGCGGTGCCGACAAAACCGGCCGCGTCACCCGGCGTCGCGGGCCCGTTGAAGCGCAAATACTGCTCCAGCACCCGTGAAACTGCCGCTGGAACCGGACGGGTGGACAGCCGTCCGCGATCCTCCAACGGCGCGAGCGTCGCCGGAGTCTGTCCGGCTTCGAGCCGGGCACCGCCGTGCAGGGAAGCGATCCGCATGAGCTGTTCGTGCACGTGAGTCGCGTTGCAGCCGCGGCACCACCGGCTGAACGCGGGCGGCAGCAGCTTCGTGATCTCGGTGCTCACCGCACCCTTGGTCATCGGCTTGGTGACCACCTTGCGGATCGCTCGCGCAGTGGTGAACAGAACGTCCACGGGGGACACCTCAGCGGCCTGGATGTCCTTCTTCTGCCACAACATCCGGGCCAGCGCGTCCGGATCATCCAGCGGTACCAAGGCGGCCACCAGGTCCGGGAGATCCGCGCGCCGGTGGAAATACGGCGCGCCCCGGTGCGACCACACCAGGGCGAGCCGTTGATCGTCCACAAGCGACTCCGGCGTCACCGGATCCGGCATCCGGGCCGCGAGCGAGAGCAAAGCGGTGTCGCGCATGCTGTCCTGCAAACCGAGGTCCAGCAGCGGCAGGTCGTACGGATCGGCGACGGAGCGGTGCAGCCCCTGCTCGGCGATCCGGTACGCCAGCGCCTGTTCGCGCGACACCTCCAGCATCCCGGCCTCCTTCAGAGCGTGTAGTCGAAGGTGTACGAGACGGTCGGTTCGCCCAGCACGCCGTGCACCGTGCCAGTGCCGCCGATGCCGGTCAGTTCGCCAGTTCCGGAGCCCGGCACGACCTCGAATTTCGAGCTGATGCTCTTCGGGTCGAAGCTCCATTCCTGGCGGACCACGAACGTTCCGGCGCGGCCGTCGACCGTGCCCTCGAACCGGTCGTAGCCCGGCGACGTGGTCGCGCCGCCGTCGTAGCCCTCGCCCGGGTAGTACAGCAGGTAGTCGCCGGTGGCCGCACCCTGGATCACGCCCGAGTAATCCATCGCGGCGTGCACGTAGGCGACGCGCGGGCCGCCCTCCTCGCCGCTCGCCACGTGCTCTTCCCACTTCGTCATGCCAAACGTGTTCATGCCGCTCACTCAACCAGCCATACCTGCCATCTTGTGTCAGGTATTTCAGTCATACTTGGCGCATGCGTGCCGGACGTTTGCTCACCGTGCTTCTCCTGCTGCAGAACCGCGGCCGGATGACCGCCGACGAACTGGCCGCTGAGCTGGAGGTTTCGGTCCGGACGGTGTACCGGGACATCGAAGCGCTGTCGGCCTCGGGCGTGCCGGTGTACGCCGACCGCGGCCGCAGCGGCGGCTACCAGCTCGTCGACGGCTACCGGACCCGGCTGACCGGCCTCAACGAGGACGAAGCCCAGTCGCTGGCGCTCGCCGGACTGCCGGTCGCGGCCGCCGAGCTGGGTCTCGGCACGGTGCTGGCGGCGGCGCAGCTGAAGCTGTACGCCGCGTTGCCGCAGGAGCTGCGCAGCCGCGCCGGTCGCGTCGCCGAACGCTTCTACCTCGACGTTCCCGGGTGGCATCGCGGCATCGAAAGCCTGCCGACGCTGTCCGCGGTCGCCGACGCGGTGTGGGCCGCGCGGCGCATCCGCGTCCGGTACGAGCGGTGGGGCCAGCGTGAGGTCGAGCGGGTGCTGGAGCCGCTCGGGCTGATCCTCAAAGCGGGCAACTGGTACCTCGCTGCCCGGTGCGAGGGGACCGATCGCACCTACCGGATTTCGCGCATCCACGAGCTGACCGACCTCGGCGAGGAGTTCGAGCGACCGGCGGATTTCGACCTCGCCGGTTACTGGCAGGAGTGGTCCGAGCAGTTCGAACGCCGGATGTACCCCCGAAAGGCGACAGTGCGCCTCTCGCCGCGCGCCCAGGCTCTCGTACCGTTCTACGCGGGCAGCGTCGGCGCCCGGGCGCTTCGCGAGGCGGTCGCCGCCGGAGCGGAACCGGACGGCGACGGATGGTTGACGATCGAGCTGCCGGTCGAACCGGGAGAACCGGCGATCGGCGAACTGCTGCGGTTCGGGCCGCATTTGGAGGTGCTCGCGCCGGAGGACCTGCGGACGGAACTGGCGGCGGCGATCCGGGAGATGGGACAGGCGTATGGATGAGCCGGCCGGGCGGCGTTCCGCTGAGCTGATCCGCGGTGCACAGGGTTCGCGGGCGGAGTTCTGCTGCCTGCCCGGCTCGTTTTCGCAGGAGATGGGACAGACGCATGGGTGAGCTGGACGGAACGCGGATCGGCGTCACGGCCGAGCGGCGCGCGGACGACCTGATCGGAGCCCTGCTCCGGCACGGTGCGGAGGTACGGCACGCGCCGACGATCACGATCGTCCCGCTGGCCGACGATCCGGAGCTGCGGCGCGGCACGGAAGCCGTGCTCGCCGCGCCGATCGACCTCACCGCGGTCACGACCGGGGCCGGGTTCCGCGGCTGGCTCGACGCCGCCGAAGGCTGGGGTCTTCGCGACGCGCTGCTGGACGCGCTGGCCGGGTCGCGCATCTTCGCGCGCGGGCCGAAAGCGGTCGGCGCGGTGCGTGGCGTCGGCCTGCGCGAGGAGTACTCCGCGCCCGGCGAGTCCAACGACGAGCTGTTCGGCGCGCTCACCGACGCCGGGGTCGACGGCGCGCGAGTCGCGTTGCAACTGCACGGCGCCCCGCTGCCGGAGTTCTCCGATCCGCTCGCCGCGGCCGGGGCGTCGGTGCTCGCCGTGCAGCCCTACCGCTGGCACACGCCGCCGGATCCGGAGCCAGTGTTCTCGTTGATCCACGAGGTGCTGTCCGGAGAACTGGCCGCGCTGGTGTTCACCAGCGCCCCGGCCGCGACGAATTTCCTGACGCTCGCCGACGAATCCGGCCGCGGCGCGGAGCTGCGCGAAACCCTGCGCGGTGGCACGGTCGTCTGCGCGTGCGTTGGTCCGGTGACTGCGGCACCGCTGGAGGCAGCCGGAATCCGCACGCTACAGCCGGAGCGTCAGCGGCTGGGCGCGTTGGTGAAGCTAGTGGTCGCGAAGCTCGGTTAGGACGCTTCGGCCTGCTGTCGCCCCGCGGCTTCTTCGCTGAGACCCTGCCGCCAGTAGCCGGTGAAGCAGATGGCGGTCTTGTCGAAGCCGCGCTCGCGGACAAGGTGTCGCCGAACGAGCTTCACGACGCCTGCTTCTCCGGACACCCACGCGTACGGCGTGCCATTGGGCAGCTCTGCCGCGCGTACAGCTTCTACCAGCGCTTCGCCGTGCGTACGCGCACCGCGGACGACCCAGTGCACCTCGACCGCACCGTTAGTCTCGAAGGTCTGTCGCTCCGCACGGTCCGGGATCTCGACGTACACCGAAGCGCGCGCCGACTGCGGCAGCCTCTCAAGGATCCCGCCGATCGCCGGCAGTGCCGTTTCGTCGCCGACCAGGAGCTGCCAGGTCGTGCCGTCCGGAACGTCGTACAGCCCGTGCGGCCCGAGGAACGCGACGCGGCCGCCGACCTCCGCCTGCCCGGCCCACGTCGACGCCGGACCGCCGCTCTCCTCGTGCAGCACGAAGTCGACATCCACCTCGCCGCTCTCCGGACGCGCCGCGCGCACCGTGTACGTCCGCATCGGCGGCCGGACGTCGTCAGGCATCGCGAGGTAGCGGCGATACCAGGAAAGGACGTCGTCATCGCCCATCTCGGCGGGCGGGAGCTGCGGCTCCTCGTCGCCGGGGAGCGGGAAGAACACCTTCACGTACGCGTCCGGCGCCGCCGGGCCCGCCGCCGCGAGCCCCGGGCAGTCGAAGGTGATCCGGGCCATGTGCGGGGTGACCCGCCGGACCGCGGTGACCTTGCCGGGGTGGTAAGTCAGGACGCTCATTAGGTCAGGCTAACCTAAAACGAGTGGGGTGGGCTATGGCTGGGGAGGATGGCGGACGCCACGGTTTTCGGCCTCGTGTCGTGTGGCCGAGGTGGTGGCGGTGGGGGTGAGGCGGTTCCGGACGGGAGGCGAGGTGGAGGCGGTTGGGGCGAGACCGTTCCGGCCGGGAGGCGAGGTGCTGGCGGGGGTGAGGCCGTTCCGGCCGAGGGGCGAGGTGCTGGCGGTGGGGGGGGCGAGGCCGTTCCGACCGAGGGGCGAGGTGGATCAGCGTGGCGGCTCGCGAGTGGAACGTGGCGGCGCGTGAGTGGCAGGCGGGCTTCGGTGGCCGGGTCTGCCGGGTCTGCCAGATCGGGAGCTGAGCGATGCTCCCCGCAGGTTGAGCGCTCGGCCAGTAGCGCCCCAATGTGGCATTGGGTGCGTCTGACGCACCGAACGCCACATTGGGTGCATCTGACGCACCGAATGTGGCATTGGGGCGGGATCCCGTCGAGCCATCCTGCCGAGTCGCGGCACCGTCGGGGAGCTGCGGTCCGGAAGCTGTCCCGCCACAAGCCGTCCCGGCACAAGCCGTCTCCGGCACAAGCTGTCCCTGACGCAAGCTGCCCCCGCCACACGCTGCCCCCGCCGCAAGCCGTCCCGGATCAAGCTGTCCCTAGAACAAGCCCGGCGGTTCGTCCTCGCCCGGCTCGTCGCCCTCCGGACGCCAGCGGTACTTCCGCAGGTCCACCTTCTCCCCGTCCGCCAGCACGCCCTCGGCACGCAACCGCTCCAGCTGTTCGTGCAGCAGATGCGGCGCGGGGGTGCCGTTCGCGCGGAGGATGCGGTGCCAGGGCAGGTCGTGGCCGTCCTCGGCGAGGGCGCGGCCGACCATGCGCGGAGAGGGGGCGCCGGAGAGCGCTGCGATGTCGCCGTACGTCGCGACTGTCCCCGCCGGTACGTCGGTGATGACTGCGCGTATCCGCTCGTGCAGTTCGTCGTTCATGACCCAGCAGATGATAGTCCCGCCGAGGGGTGTGCCGGTGCGCCACCCGGGTGAGCGGGCATGGTTCCATCGCTGATGTGCACGTGCGGAGAGCGGGAAACGGGCAGGCGCGGCTGGTGCGCCCGCCGGTCCCCGCCGCACCCACGTTCACCTGGGACGAGGACGCTCGCCGGCTGCTGTCGGCTCCGGCCGGGTTCCGCCGGGTGCTCGGCGGGCCGGGCACGGGCAAGACGGCGCTGCTCGCCACCGCTGCCGCGCGCCGGATCTCGGAGGGGGCGGATCCGGAGAGCGTGCTGCTGCTCACGACGTCCCGCCGGGCGGCGGACGCGTTGCGGGCCGACCTCACGCGGCGGCTCACCTCCGACCCGGATCAGGAGTCTCCGTTGCCGCGCACGGTGAGTGAACCGCTGGTGCGCACAGTGCATTCATACGCGTTTTCCTTGCTGCGCCTGGAAGCGCGCGCGGAGGAACTGCCGCCGCCGCGGTTGCTCGCCGGTGCGGAGCAGGACGTCGTCGTGCGCGAACTGCTGGAGGGCGACCTGGAGGAGGGCGCGACCGGGTGGCCCGAGCAGTTGCGTCCGGCGCTGACCGTGCCCGGGTTCGCCGAGGAACTGCGCGACCTGCTGATGCGTGCGGCTGAGCGAGGGCTCGGTCCGGAGGACCTGACCGAACTCGGGCATCGCCACGATCGCGAGGAATGGGTCGCCGCGGGGGAGTTCTGGGCGCAGTACGAGGAGGTCACCCAGCTGCAGGGGGCTGGCGGAAACGCGCTCGGCCTGCCTGCCGCGCCCGCGCTGGACGCCGCTGAGCTGGTGACGTCGGCGTTGCTCGCGCTGGAGGACGACGACGAGCTGCGCGAGCGCGAACGAGGCCGGGTGCGGCATTTGTTCGTGGACGACGCGCATCACCTGGATCCGTTGCAGATTCAGCTGATCCGCACGATCGGGCACACCGCGGAGGAGTTCGTGGTGGCCGGCGATCCGGACCAGTCGGTGTTTTCCTTCCGCGGCGCGGATCCGAAGTTGTTCGCCGATTCCGACACCGATGGCGACCGGACGGTCATGCTGACCACGTCGCACCGGCTCGCTCCGACTGTCCGGGCGGCGGTCGCGAAGCTCGGGGCTACGTTGCCCGGCGCCTCGCCGCATCGCAAATTGGTTACCCCGCAGGGGAAACGCGGCGGCAAGGTGCGAGTGCGGCTGATGCCGACTCCGGCGGCGGAGGCCAGCTGGATCGCCGACCAGCTGCGCCGGGCGCATCTCGTCGACGGGGTCCCGTGGTCGGAGATGGCGGTGCTGGTGCGGTCTCCGGCACGGACGTTCCTTGTGCTGCAACGGGCCTTGCGCGCGGCCGGGGTGCCGATCGGTTCGGCTACTGAGGAATTGCCGTTGGCGAAACACTCCGCGGTACGGCCGTTGCTGGCGGTGTTGCGGATTGCGGCGGAGCCGGAGTTGCTGGACGTCGACATCGCGGAGATGCTGCTGTCCTCGTCGCTGGGCGGGGCTGATCCACTGGCGTTGCGGCGGTTGCGGCGCGGCCTGCGTCGGTTGGAGCTGGCTGGCGGCGGGCAGCGGTCGAGTGACGAATTGCTCGTGGAAGCGTTGCGGGGCGGGGATATTCTCGTCGGTCTCGCGGACAACGAGGCGCTGCCGGTCCGTCGGGTCAGCGCGCTGCTGAGTGTCACGCACCAGGCGGTGAGCCGTGGTGAAAGCGTCGAACAGGTGCTGTGGGAGCTGTGGCAGGCGAGCGGGCTGCAGGAACGATTGCTGCGGCTGGTGGATCGCGGTGGCTCGCTCGGTGCGCAGGCCGACCGCGATTTGGACGCGGTGGTGGCGTTGTTCGATTCGGCGGGCCGGTATGCCGACCGGTTGCCGAAGGCGAGCGTCGCGGCGTTCGCGGATTACCTGTCGTCGCAGAACATCGCGGGTGACACGCTCGCTCCGGCGGCTATCCCGGGCGAAGGGGTTTCGCTGCTCACCGCCCACGCGTCAGCGGGTCGCGAGTGGACAGTCGTCGCGGTCGCCGGGGTGCAGGAGGGCGCGTGGCCCGACATGCGGCTGCGCGGGTCGTTGCTGGGCGTCGAGCGGCTGGTCGACCTGCTGTCCGGAGTGGACGAGCACGACAAGGTGTCCGCCATCGCGCCGATCCTTGCTGAGGAGCGGCGGTTGTTCTACCTCGCGGCGAGCCGGGCGCGCCGGACGCTGCTGGTGACGGCGGTGGCCGGGGAAGACGAGCAACCGTCGCGGTTCCTCGACGACCTTGAGGAAAACGGTGCCGACGACGGCATGCTCGACTCCCGGATGAAGCCGCCGGGCCGGTCGCTCGTGCTGGCTGAATTGGTCGGCGAGCTGCGTGAAGTCGTGTGCGACGACAAGACGGACCCGGAGCGGCGGAAGCGGGCGGCGAAACAGCTTGCCCGGCTGGCCGCAGCTGGGGTTCCGGGGGCGCATCCGGACACTTGGTACGGGTTGATGGAAGCGTCCACCGAGGAGCCGGTGCACGGGCCCGGCGACCTGATGCGGATCTCGCCGTCCACTGTGGAGATTCTGGTGAAGTGCCCGCTGCGCTGGCTGATCGAGCGGCATGGCGGCAGTGACCCGGCGCAGCTGGCGGCGGTGACCGGAACTCTCGTGCACGGTCTGGCGCAAGCGATCGCGGGCGGCAGCACTGAGGAACAGATCCAGGCTGCGCTGGACGAGGCGTGGGTGCGCGTGGACGCTGGTGCGCCGTGGTTTTCCCGCCGGGAACGGTCCCGAGTGGAGCTGATGCTGCGCAACTTCGTGTCGTGGCTGGAAATGTCGCGGCGCGAGCTGATCGAGGCCGGTGTCGAGCAGGACATCGAGGTCGAGTTGCCGATGGGCGACGAAGAGGTGCGCGTGCTGCTGCGCGGCCGTGTCGACCGGGTCGAGATGGACAAGGACGGTCGCCCGGTGATCGTGGACATCAAGACCGGCAAGGTCCCGGTGTCCAGTGCGGACGCGGAGAAACACCCGCAGCTCGCGGCGTACCAGCTGGCGGTGCTGCTGGGCGCGGTCGAAGGCAAGAACACGCCCGGCGGCGCGAAACTCGTGTACGTCGCGAAGGGAAACAACAAAACCGGAGCCACGCAACGGGATCAGCCGCCGATGGACGAGGACAGCGGACGCGAGTGGCTGGAACTCGTTCGGTCGGCCGCCGCTGCCGCGGTTGGCCCGGACTATCAGGCACACGAGAACGCTGACTGCGACCGGTGCCCGGCGCGCAGTTGCTGTCCGTTGCGTCCAGAAGGCCGTCAGGTGACCGGCCCGTGAGCCCAGTGGTCCTCGCCAACCCTGTCGGACCCGCGGAAATCGCTGACGCACTGGGGTTGCATCGTCCGACGCCCGAGCAGGCGACCGTGATCGCGTCGCCGGTCGAGCCGTCGCTGGTCGTCGCTGGCGCGGGCGCGGGGAAAACCGAAACCATGGCCGCGCGCGTGGTCTGGTTGGTGGCCAATGGAATCGTGAGCCCGGAACGGGTGCTCGGCCTGACCTTCACCCGGAAAGCCGCTCGTCAGCTCGGCGAGCGGGTGCGGGCGCGGTTGCGACGGCTCGCGGGTTCGGGGCTGCTGGAGAAGATCGATCCGTCGGGTGCGTTGCGGTCCACAGTGGTCGCGGGCGAGCCGACCGTGCTGACTTATCACGCGTACGCCGGGCGTTTGCTGTCCGAGCACGGGTTGCGGCTTCCGGTACAGCCGGGCGTCCGATTGCTGTCGGAGACTTCTTCTTGGCAGCTGGCGCATCGAGTTGTGTCCACTTGGGACAACGACCTGGACACTGACCGGGTGCCGCCCACAGTGACCGCACAGCTGCTCGCGCTCGCTGGTGAACTTGGCGAGCATTTGATTTCGACGGAGAAACTCGGGCAGTACACCGAGTGGCTGTGCGAGGTCATCGAGAACGCTCCGCGCGCTAAAGGACAGCGGGCTTCGTTGCCGGTAAAACTGCAGGAAGTGCTGGCGGCGCAACGGTTTCGGCTCTCGCTGTTGCCGTTGGTCGAGGACTATCACCGCCGTAAACGAGCCGAAGGCGCGCTCGACTTCGCGGACCAGATGTCGCTGGCCGCGCAGCTCGCCGACGGATATCCGGCGGTGGTCGCGGGGGAGCGCGAGCGTTACGGGGCCGTGCTGCTGGACGAATACCAGGACACCGGGCACGCGCAGCGAGTGCTGCTGCGGTCGTTGTTCGGCGGTGTTGAGCATCCGCCGATGCCGGTGACCGCGGTTGGCGACCCGGCCCAGGCGATCTACGGCTGGCGCGGCGCGAGCGCGGCGAACCTGCCGCGATTCACCACAGACTTCCCGCGCAGAGGCGAGGAACGGCTCGAAACCGCGCACGAATTCGGGCTGCTCACCAGTTTCCGCAATCCGCCGGAGATCCTGGAGCTGGCCAACGCGATTTCGGAACCGTTGCGGCAGCGCGGACTCGGCGTCGAGCGGCTGCGCGCGCGAGACGGTGCCGGGCCAGCGGACATCGCGGTCGCCCTGCTGCCCGATGTGCGCGCGGAACGCGAATGGGTCGCGGACGCGATGGCGCAGCGCTGGCATGCGGAGAAAGAGGAATCCGGCAAGCCGCCCACCGCGGCGGTGCTGGTGCGCCGCCGGGCGGACATGGCCCCGATCGCGGCCGAGATGCGGATGCGCGGGCTGCCGGTGGAGGTCGTGGGGCTCGGCGGCTTGCTGGACGAACCGGAGGTCGCCGACCTCGTGTCCACGCTGCGGGTGCTCGCCGATCCGCTGGCCGGCAGTGCGGCGGCTCGGTTGCTGACTGGTGCGCGCTGGCGGATCGCGGCGGCGGACGTCGCGGCGTTGTGGCGGCGGGCCAACGAACTCACCTCGCCCGAGCCGCGCGCGCAAGAAGGCGACGAACCGGAACTGGTCGTCGAACGCGCCGAACAGGCCGGGCTGATCGACGCCGTCGACGAACCCGGCGCGCCCGAACGCTACTCAGCGGAGGGGTACCGCCGGATTCGCCGCCTGGGCGCGGAATTGACTGCGCTGCGTCGTCGGCTGGATCAGTCTCTGCCCGAACTGGTGGCGGACGTTGAACGCACGATGCTGCTCGACGTCGAATCGCTCGCCCGCCCCGGGTCGGCGGGTCGCGCGCATTTGGACGCGTTCGCCGAAGTCGTCACCGATTACGCGGAGACCGCGCCCACGGCGACATTGTTGTCCTTTGTGGACTATCTGAACACCGCTGCGCACGCGGAAGACGGTCTTACTCCCGGTGAAGTTCAGGTGGTTCCGGACCGGGTGCAGGTGTTGACCGTGCACTCCGCCAAGGGGCTGGAATGGGAAGTGGTGGCTGTCCCGCACCTGGTCGCTGAGGTTTTCCCGGGCAAGCGTCGTTCGTCGTCCTGGCTGCGCACTTCTACCGCGCTGCCCGCACATTTGCGTGGTGACGCGGCGGATCTGCCGAAGTTGCAGATCTCGGAAGGCTACGACCGCAAAGAAGTGCAGGAAGCGCTGGAACTGCACGAGGAAGGGTTCGTCGCGCGCGAAGCCGACGAGGAGCGACGGTTGTGCTACGTCGCGCTGACCCGTTCCGAGCGCGCGCTGCTCGTCTCCGGGCATTGGTGGAACGAAAGCAGCACGCGCGCCAAGGGGCCGTCGATCTTCCTCTCCGAGATCGCCGAGGTGATGAACGAGGCGGAGCCGCCGCTGGGCGTCGTGGACGTCTGGGCCGACGAACCGGCCGAAGGAGAGGAGAACCCGCTGGTCGCGGACTCCCGGACGGCGAAGTGGCCGGTGGACCCGCTGGGCGACCGGCGGTCGGGCGTGGCTACCGGGGTCGACCTGTTGCGGGCGGAAATGGCGGCCCTGGAGGAAGAACCCGAGCCGGAGCCCGAACCGGAACCTCTTCCGGCAGCCGAAGACGACGAAATCCCGCTGCCGCCGGAACCCGAGGACGAAGAGGACTACCTCCCCGACGAGGACTACTTCGAAGACGACGACGAGGACGTCATAGATCCGGAGGACCCGGACGGCTGGGCCGCCGACACTGACGTCCTGCTCGCCGAACGCGCCCGCTCGCAGTCCACAGTGGACCGCGTCGCCCTGCCCGCGCAGCTGAGCGTGAGCCAGCTGGTGGACCTGGCGTCCGATGCGGACGCTCTTGCGCAACGCCTGCGTCGCCCGCTTCCGTTGCCGCCCAACACGTTCGCCCGCCGCGGCACCGCGTTCCACAGCTGGCTGGAACAACGTTTCTCCGGCGACCGGCTGCTGGAGATCGACGACCTCCCCGGCGCGGCGGACGTCGGCGAGGCCCCGGACACCGATTTCGAAGCCCTGCAAGAAGCTTTCGAGAACAGCGAATGGGCCGACCGGGTCCCGGTGGCCGTGGAGGTGCCGTTCTCCGCGGATGTCGAAGGCATCACTCTGCGCGGCCGGATGGACGCGGTGTACGCGGATCCGGACGGTGGCTGGACCGTGGTGGACTGGAAGACCGGCTCCGTCCCGTCCGAGGAACGGTTGCCGGCACTGGCCATTCAGCTCGGTGCGTACCGGCTGGCGTGGGCGGCGCTGAAGAAGGTCCCGGTGGATCGAGTGCGCGCGGCCTTCCACTATGTCCGGCACGGACACACGCTGCGCCCGGCGGATCTGCTGGACGCGGAAGGCTTGCGCGCCTTGCTGCGCAACGTTCCGCAGGAGTAAGAGCTAGCCCCGGTCGCGCACAGTCAACGCCCAGCTCACCAACGGCCACTGCAACGGCAACCGCAGCCACGCGATCGCGCGGTCCCGGGCAGGACGGCCGCGTCGCTGATAATCCAACGCCATTTTCACATTCCCCGGGAACACCCCGACGAACAGCAGCGCCGCGGCCAACCCGCCCAGCCGGCGCGTGCGCGGCAGCGCGATCCCGGCGGCCACGGTCAGCTCGGCGACGCCCGAGGCGTACGTCCAGGTGCGCCGGTCACCGGGCAATTCCTTCGGGACCAGCGCGTCGAACGGCTTCGGCCGCGCGAAGTGCAGAACTCCCGCCCCGGCGAGGAGGGCGGCGAGAAGATGGGCCGGACGTTGCGACGCGCGGGGCTCGGACATGCGGCCAGCCTGCCACAGCATGATCGCCGCGACGGGTGTGCGGGTGCTCCGATTGGGTTATCCTCCCCGCTGTGAGTGACGCCGAACGCGCGCGGGGAGCCGGTGCATGAAGGCCTTGAAACGGCTGCCCCTCAACGTCCGGTTGAACGACCGGCCCGACCACGAGCTCGTCGGCGTGATCCGGATGCCGGAGCTGACAGTCAGCCCGATGCGGGCGATCGTCAAGCGGATCATCGGCGCTCTGCTGGCGCTGCTGGCCACGGTGCTGATCGTCTACCTCGACCGCGACGGCTACCGCGACGCGAACGGCGACGGCCTGTCGTTCCTCGACTCGCTCTATTACGCGACGGTGTCCCTCTCGACCACCGGCTACGGCGACATCGCCCCGGCCACCGCTTCCGCGCGGCTGGTGAACGTCATCGTGATCACGCCGCTGCGGGTGCTCTTCCTCATCGTCCTCGTCGGGACCACCCTGGAAGTGCTCACCGAGCGCTCCCGGCAGGCGTTCAAAATCCAGAAGTGGAGGACGAAGGTGCGTGACCACACCGTCGTCGTCGGTTTCGGCACGAAGGGCCGCTCGGCGGTCAACGCGCTGCTCGGCGATGAGGAGGTGCAGGCCAATCGCGTGGTGGTCGTCGACACCGACCAGCAGGCGCTGGACGCGGCGAGCGCGCTCGGGCTTGTCACCGTGCACGGATCGGCGACCAGGGCAGACGTCCTGCGCGTCGCGGGCGTGCAGCACGCGCGAGCCGTAGTGGTCGCGCCGAACCGCGACGACACCGCCGTGCTGGTCACCCTCACCGCGCGCGAACTGGCTCCGAAGGCGCACATCGTGGCGTCGGTGCGCGAGGCGGAGAACGTCCACCTGCTGAAGCAGTCCGGAGCGAACCAGGTCGTGGTGTCGAGCGAAACCGCGGGACGGCTGCTCGGGATGGCGACGTCCAGCCCGCTCGTGGTGGACATGGTCGAGGACCTGCTGACGCCGGAGTCCGGGCTGGCGATCGCCGAGCGCAGCATCGAGCAGAGCGAGGAAGGCGGGTCGCCGAGGCATCTGCCGGACACGGTGCTCGGCGTGGTGCGCGGCGGGGTGCTGTACCGGGTGGACGCTCCGCAGGCGGACGCGCTGGAGCCGGGGGACCGGCTGCTGTACGTCAAGAAGGTCACTCAGGCCGAGCAGATCGAACGCTGAGTTCCGGGCGGGTGGCTTTTGGCTCCGGCAAAGGTCCGTGAAGGGCTCCTTGAGGGAATCTGATTC